>DATBFI010000465.1:0-23559 GCA_036558585.1 Chitinophagaceae bacterium | reverse complement strand
GCCCAGTTGCGTGAGGTGGAAACTTTATCCCCCTCGATGTTTAAAAACTCATTTGCCGGAACATTATCAGGTAATACAAAATTTCCATGCGCCTTAAGCATGGCAGGAAAAATAATGCAATGAAAAACAATATTATCCTTGCCAATAAAGTGGATCAATCTCGTGTCTTCTTTACACCAGTAGTCTGTCCATTGATTCGTCAACTCTTTTGTTGCACTGATATAACCAATCGGTGCATCGAACCACACATATAAGACTTTTCCTTCCGCACCAGGCAGGGGAACTTTTATACCCCAGTTGCTGTCCCTCGTCATCGCACGCGGCTGCAAACCGTTGTCCAGCCAGCTTTTGCACTGGCCATACACGTTGTTCTTCCATTCTTTATGTCCTTCGAGTATCCATTCCTTCAACCATGCCTCATAATTCTGTAATGGAAAATACCAGTGTTTTGTTTTCTTTTTTACAGGGGTTGCATCACTTAATGTACTGCGTGGGTTGATCAACTGTTCCGGGCTTAATGATGAACCGCATCTTTCGCACTGATCACCATAAGCGTTTGGATTACCGCATACGGGACAAGTACCTGTTATATATCGGTCAGCTAAAAATGTTTTTGCTTTTTCGTCATAATACTGTTCTGTTTCTTTTTCTTCAAACAAACCATCATCATACATTTTCTTAAAAAAAGCAGCTGCGGTTTCATGATGCACTTTATTTGAAGTGCGGGAATAAATATCAAACGAAATACCCATCTGCTCAAAACTCTGTTTGATTATAGCATGATACTTATCCACTATTTGTTGTGGTGTTACATTTTCTTTCAGTGCCCGAATTGTAATAGGAACACCATGCTCATCACTGCCGCAAACAAATTTTACGTCACGTTTTTGCGTCCGCTGATACCGCACGTAGATATCAGCAGGTATATAGACTCCAGCCATGTGCCCGATATGAACAGGCCCGTTTGCATAAGGCAATGCTGCTGTTATCAAATAACGTTTGAAGCCCCTATCTCCTAAAGCGGAGTTTTTATTTTCACTTGTATTTTTATCTGGTTCTGTATTTGCCACTGTTATTATTTTTTGTATCAACTTTTGCTCTTTAATCAACACATGTTGTGTCACTCCCTTGTACGTTCAGAATACTATTCTGCAGCGACTCAGTCAAAGTTTAAGAAAATACCATGCTATAAAATAAATTAGCCCGCAAAAATACCGTAAACAGAACCATCACCAAAATGGATGATCGCAGTAAGGTTTGAAAGGGAACTATTTTAACTTGTACACAAGAATTGTTACTGGCCCCAATTTATCTTCAATACCTGCAGTTGATTCTTTATTTGCATTATAAGCCGCCAGGTAACTATTCGATAAAACATACAAATTATTCTCCAAAGCGACTGCGGTGGTAGGCTCATGAAATAATGTATTTCCTTTATCAATAATTCGTTCGTTTATTATCTTATCACCGTCATCATTCAAGAAATATTGAACAATAGCATTGTCACTGTTTTTTTCAGCGCCATTATATACACCGATGATCGTATTATTCCAAAATACTAATCCATCGAGAGCAAATGCTTTTACCGAATCAGTATAACCTTTCAGCGGCGTTAATTTCTTTGAGGTAATATCCAGTTGCATTAACCCGTGACTATATGTGGCAATATAAATTTTAACTTGACTGTTACATGCAATTCCATTTGGATAGGCAATGAGAGAATCTTTAATAAATACAGCTAACTTTTCCTTTGCTGGATCCACTTCATAAATTGAAGCTCCATAAGTGTCTGTTATATACACTTTACCATTTGGATGAAGGATAAGATCATTAAACCCGTGTTGCCCGGTATCTTTAATAGTATATCGTTGTTTTACCGTTTTTGTTTTGAGATCAAAAGCGTGAACCTGCGATATATACCATTTATCCTGCTTTTGATTGGACACTGTCCATAACCATTGTTTTTTGGCGTCGATCTTCATTCCTAATCCCTCCAGGAATTCATCCTGGCGGGTTGTTATAAAATCTTTGTGCACTCCATTTGTATCAATACCGATAATTTTTTTTAGTGCAATGCTGCTCACATAGATTGTCTTATCAGCAGGATCAATAGTTATCCCTTCGGGGATTACATCTTTTTCGGTCTTTGTAAAAATTACATCCGGTTTTATTTGTGCTGAAGCGCAGACAAAAATCATTATACTTATGCTGATGAGTAAACTTTTTTTCATTGGAGGTTTATTTAATCAAGCCTTACGGATTTGATTTACGAAAATATCATTTGATCTTATTTTATCTTTACCGGTTATAGAATTACTTTAATAATTAAGTCTAAATTTTTTTGATGATCCTGATACCACCATATCTAAAGGAGGGTGATACAATTGGCATTGTATGTCCTGCTGGTTATATGTCTTACCAAAAGGCTGAAACATGCATCAATACATTACAGCAATGGGGTTTTAACGTAAAGGTTGGAAAAACATTAGGCAACCAGTTTAATTATTTTTCCGGAACTGATGAAGAACGATTAACTGATCTGCAACAAATGCTTGATGATGCAGAAGTAAAAGCAATTCTTTGTGCACGTGGGGGTTATGGGCTTAGCAGGATTATTGACGATATCGATTTTGAACAGTTCAAAGAAAATTCTAAATGGGTCATCGGTTACAGTGATATAACTGTCCTGCATGCGCATATTTATACAAAATATAAAATTGCTTCCCTGCATTCCCCAATGGCTGCAGCATTTAATAATGGCGGTGCGGAAAATCAGTTTGTACGATCATTAAGAAAAGCGCTTACGGGAGAATTGTACAGTTATTCCTATGATGAAAATTTATTAAACAGAAAAGGAATTGCCGAAGGTGAATTAATAGGCGGAAATCTTTCTTTAATAATACATCTTATAGGTACCGTTTCTGATTTTGATACGACCAACAAAATTTTATTTCTTGAAGATGTTGGCGAATATTTATATAATATTGACCGTATGCTAATGCAATTAAAACGCGCAGGAAAATTGGAAAAGCTTTCAGCACTTATCATTGGAGGGTTTACAGAATTAAAAGATACAACGATTCCCTTCGGGCAAAATGTTTATGATTTGATCTTTGATAAAATAAAGGAATATGATTATCCTGTTTGTTTTGATTTTCCCGTGAGCCATACTGACGAAAATTATGCTTTAAAAATCGGTGTAAGGCACCAGCTATCCATAACAGAAAAAAATGTGACACTGAAGGAGCTGAAATAAAGGGCACGCTTTTATGAACAAAAACTGCTTGTTACTATTCATCGTTTGCTCATTTTTATAAGTGTGCCCGGTAATTTACCTGCTTAATGTTGTATCGCGCTGATACCAGCCGCAATTATTCTTCCCATTGTAATTATGATGGTGCCAGCCGCTAAAACGAAACAGGAAAATATTGGCAGAAATAAATAATACAATTGCCAGTATGGAGGCTACTTTGGTAATCGTTGCAAGTGTTTGATTTCTTGAAAAATTACCAAACACATAACCGATGACGAATACCATACAGGCGGCAAATAATATTCTTATTAAAATGATTATTCCGAAATTCATGATTTAAAAATTTTAGTGTTAGAAAATTTATTTAAGCTGTTTCAGTAAGTCTTCTGCTTCTTTCTTTCCCCAGTGCGGATTTATATCAGATTCAGTACTTGTGCTAAGTAAATTCAGGGATTGCTCTAATAATTTCTTCGCTTCTTGTTTATCACCACCCCACATTTTTGGTGTAGCAAATTTTGTCCATCCTGCTATGTATAATGCTCTGGGATTGTTTGGATTTGCCTGCAATGCCGCCCGGAGATAACCTGCCGCTGCAGGTCCGTACTGAGGCCCATACGTCTGGGGATTGATAAATACTTTCGCCTGGTTTGTCATATTCAACACACAGTACACTTCTGACAATTCTTTTTTTTGTTTTGAAGTATCGAGTAATGACTGTGATTTTTTTATTTGCTCCTCAGCTTTATCAGCATAAGGTTCAATTTTATCGCCATCTTCCTGGTAAAGCCAGGCGATCTTTGCATTGCAAAAGGCGGCATAGTAATATGGTAACCATTGTGTTTTCTGAACATCGCCAATGTTTTTAAAATCAATTGCAAGTTGTTTATACTCTTTTACTGTAGTTGCCTTATCTAATTTTGATACTGTTGCCTGTAATTGTTGTGTGCTGGCCTCTTGTGCGTAGATACTTAAACCAAATATTACTGCTCCTGTAATTGATAAGATTGCTTTTTTCATGTCTATATTTTTTTATGATTAAATAGTTATGTTTTTAGAAAAATGCCTGATAGTGATCGAATGTTGAAGAGTGCGACGCAACAAGGCTTCATAGTAATGTTTGCTGACTGGCTCATAATAATCTTTTACAACTTTTCATTTATAAAATCATTTCTCCTGTCTATACCAAAACTCATGAAGATTCCTATGTAATAGCTACGCGTTGCAGGTTGTGTTATCGGTGTTTTATGTCTTCCATCGTAATTGTAGTCATACCCAAAAATTTGTTTGGTGCCAAATACGTTGTTGATACCGAAGCCGATGCCTGAAAAATCTTTATTCCGCCATTTTTTAAACATCGAGAAGAGGTAGGCAAGACTCAGGTTCATTGCATTGTACCAGTTGGTTATGCCTTTATCGTAAACAGCATTCTTACCTGCTTCATCAGCTCTTATATCATAATAAGGCCTTCCCGTTGCAAGAGAATAAGACATGTTTGCGCTTAGATTTATGTCGGGAAAAAATCTCTTGATTGCAATTGAAGCTGTATGGGGTGTTGCAAATGTTGGTTCCATCGAATAAGGATAATCGAGGAACTTTCTCTTTGTGTCGAGATAAGTGTAGGTGACCCAGTAATCAAAATCTTTAAATGTCTTTTTATCACGCCAAAACAGTTCGATCCCTTTTGCATAACCGTCTCCATTATTTTTAACAGTGGGCTCAGTTGTTATTAAATCTTTATACTTTTTGTAGTAAGCCTCTATCCTGAATAAACGGTTACCTGCTTTTTTCTGGTAATTGATGATGTAATGAGTTGCCTCTGTAAAGTCCAGATTTCTATTCTGCGACAAATAAATTATTTCAGGCTTTTGATAAAACATGCCATAAGCCAAATTGATCTGCCCGCCATCATTAAATTTATACGCAACGCTGATGCGTGGAACAAGTGTTGATTGTTGCAACAAGCTGGAGTGCTCTGCACGGGCACCAATTCTTGCGGCTATATATTTGTTGATACGGATGTCAGTCTCTGCGAAAGCGGCAACAAGATTATCGTTGAGTTTTGTTAATGTATCATTGTATTTGTAATCATCTTTATAATAAAAGTATTCCGCACCAAAACGCAATGTTTGATTGTGCTGAAACATTCTGCTCAGCACCGCTCTGCCCTGTGCAAAGTCTGATCTTGTATTCTCCGAATAGTTCTTCTCATTATAAGGATAGAAGGGAAGAAAAACTTGTTCTTTGTCGGCGGTTAATAATTGATTGGTTACGTCTCCCTTATAATAATTGTAAGCAGCGGCTGCATCTATCTTCCAGTTCTTGCTTAACAATTCCCGGTAAGAAAGATTTGCATAAAAATTTCGTCCCTGTACTTCATAAGATGATAACAGATTGGAGCTGTCAATATCAGGATTTTGCATGCCCGTATGATCATATCCATAATTTGTATAAAATTTCAGTATACCTGTTTTGCTTGTTTTAATTCGAAAGTTTGCGTCTGTTTCTATGTATTCCGGATCATGGAAAAAATCTGGTTTTTGATCCACTACTTTATTGTACAATGCATAAGTGCCATAATTTGTATTGACGCCGTAGCTGCTCTTGTTGTTTGCTGCAAGTTTTTGAAAACCTGCACCAACCGACATTGGGAAAATGTGCAGGCCCGCCGAAGACTTATCTGGCAGGTCCATGCTTTCGAGTATGAGGGCACTGCTTAGCGCTTCACCGTATAATGCTGAATAGCCACCCGTATTAAATAAAATCCCCTTAAACAAAAATGGATTTAGTCTTGCCGGCTGCGGAATGCCCGGCACACTTGAATAGTTTGGATTCTTCAATAAAACACCGTCAACAAATTGTTTTGCTTCTTCACTCGTGCCACCCCGAACAAATAAGCCTTCCTTCTCCCCAATTTGCTGAGCGCCGGGCAATGAGCGCATAGCATTTGAAATATCTCCGCCATTACCGGCAACAGTAACCGCATCCATGGGTGTTAACGATGCCCCTTTTGCTTTGTCACTCGCTTCAAAACTTCCCGCGCTCACCACAACATCAGCAAGAGGTTTTGCTTCATCTCTTAAAACAATTTCCAGATGAAGTGCTGAATCACCAATGTTGATTTGCATCTCTTTTGTGCCGTAACCTACAGATGATATTTGCAATGTTCTCTTTCCTTTTTCAGGAATGTTTAAAGAAAAATTACCCAGCGAATCTGCATTCATGCCGATATTAAATTCTTTGACTCTTACACTTGCAGCAGCGATTGGCTCTTTTTTCTTGTTTACAACTTTGCCTGATACAACAGTCTGAGCATGTAAATGGAGTACGCTGATTGTCATCAGCATCCCAATTAGGATGCATTGTTCATTTAGTTTCATAGCTCGTCTCTTTTTGCACGATTTTTATTTTGACCAACGCAAGCACTTCTAAGCTTTGCCGCAATGAACTGTATGTTCGTCGCATCAATTCATTTGCAGACACAAAACTATTTTGCCACAAATGCACTTACCAGTAAGAATATACCATGGACTAATCTGAATAGATATGCAGGGGAAATGAGGAGATTTGCGAAAATCAAAACGAAGGAAGTGCAGTTGCCTGGCACAATAACAGGAAGGTTCGAAGAACAAAAAATATGGCTGCCCAACCATTCTATAAAATTCTTTTGGGGAGCACACGTATTTCCACTTATGATCTTATAATAAGGTGAGAGTCTAAATGGTATTAAAAGTTATCCCAGAATGTTAGCCGATCACGAGTTTGGCGGGCGTTAAAGCGAAAGCACCTTTTCCACATTAGCCTTATAACTCTCGCTCAGCGGTAATTCAATCTTCTCAATGCAAACAAGATCGCGTTTTATGGCAGTTATTTTATCGGCAGAAACAATATAGGATTTGTGTGTGCGAACAAAGCGGTGTCCTGCAAGTTTTTCTTCCATGGCTTTCATGCTCATCTTGGTAATGACAGGCCGTGTAGCAGAACTAAGAAATATTTTTACATAATCTTTCATCGCCTCTATATACAGGATCTCAGAGATAATTACTTTAACAAGGTTATATTCTACATACACAAAAAAATAATCCTGCGAGCTTTCTTTTTCAACAGATTTTTGCTGGAGACTATACAATTCCTGAGCTTTATTACACGCTTTCAAAAAACGTTCAAATGAAACCGGCTTCAAAAGATAATCAACTGCATTTACATTAAAACTATCAAAAGCATATTCCTTGTAAGCTGTAACAAAAATAACCATGGGCGGATTACTTAGTGATTGCATGAACTGTAAACCGTTCAGGCCGGGCATTTGAATATCAAGAAATATAAGGTCAACCTGTTCCTGGTGTAATACATCGGCAGCTTCAAGTGCGTTTTTGCAGCTTTTTACCAAATGGAGGAAAGGAACCTTCTTTATATTATCTACAAGGAGATCCAATACCAGCTTTTCATCATCAACAGCAATACAGTTCAGCATGATAATTCAAGATTTAATTCTGCTTTAAAAATTGAGCCATCGTCTTTCAGATCAAGTTTATATTTTCCCCGATATAAAAGATCGAGCCTGTTTTTTATATTGCTTAATCCAATTCCTGAATTCTTATCTTTTGATAAGTTCTCTTTATTATAATTATTAATTACGCTAAAAAATAAATGGTGTTCTATAACCTCTAAATATATTTTTATAAAAGGATCTTTTACAAGACCAATGCCATGTTTAAAAGCGTTCTCAACAAAGGGAAATAAAAGCATGGGTTCAATAGAGCAATCACGATTTCCATTTTTTATTTCGAGTTGAATATCTACGCCGTCACCAAAGCGCAATTGTTGTAATTCTATATAACTCTTTAAAGATTCTATTTCTTTTCTTAGAGAAAATTTTTCCTCGTCAGATTCATAAAGCATGTATCGAAGCAAATCGGATAGCTTTATCAGGGAAGGTTCCAGCAGATCAGATTTTTGTCTTGCCAGTGAAACCATATTTGTCATCATATTAAAAAGAAAATGAGGGCTTACCTGCGAACGAAGAAATTTTAATTCAGATGAAAGTCTTTCTGCCTGCTTCTCTTTTTGTTCCCTGTCACGACGAAGACCATCAAGCACCCTGCGGTACACAATGCTGATGATAAAAGCCACTATGGAAGGTGCAAAAATAAATCCATAAATAGAAGGATTGTGCAGCACTTCAGGAAACCATATCGATAAAATAAAAAATTTTAAGCGAAAAGAACCAATGATAATTGCAGCGCTGCTTAGCAGGTAGAGCCACCATGTACGCCTGTTGAGCAATTTGGGATACAAAAAGAAGGCATTTGAATAAAAAATGACGGCGTGTATAATGCCCGATATTGTAAAAAGCCCTCCTGGTATAGCGCCTACTTTATACTCATGACCCTCGGTTGGAAGTAAATAGGGTAAAGAGAGTATAGCGCTCCATACAAGTACATGAAGCCACAATGTAATATGCCTTGAAATAAACTTTATTGTCACTCAGAAATTTTAGTGCTATAAAATTATTAATGAAAACACAGACCATGAAGTTGAGTAGATAAGACGGGTTTTTACATCGACATCATCAGCATTTTACAACGGACCTGAATAAATTTTAGTTTAATTACGTGTAAAAAATTTAGTGATTATTTCCAGGCTCAAGGAAAAAGAGAATGCACATGAGGATGCTGATAGGTTCACGGTCTCCGGGGAAGATGACAGTAAAATATAGCTCGTAACAAAAAATAAAATCAGAGATTTATACACAAAAAAGCTATGCTTATCTTAAGAAATATAGGTTTATTCATTATTGCAGCCTTCCCGGTTTGTACAGCCGATAGCCCGAAACAGCATCCGCTTAAACTGGTTTGGAGTGATGAATTCAACTATACGGGTTTACCCGACAGTACAAAATGGACTTATGAACATGGCTATATCCGTAATCATGAAAATCAATATTACACTTTTGCAAGAAAGGAAAATGTTTTTGTGCATGATGGTGTACTTGAAATAAAGGGCATTAAAGGAGATTATGCAAATGAGTTCTATGAAAAAGGAAGTAATGACTGGAAAACGAGTGATTCATTGGCAAAGTACACATCGGCAAGCATTAATACAATGGGCAAGGCCTCATGGAAATATGGCCGTATTGAAGTGAGAGCGAAAATACCAAAGGGCCCTGGTGTATGGCCTGCTATATGGATGATGGGTGTTAACAGGTCTGAGGTTGGTTGGCCTGTATGTGGGGAGATTGATGTGATGGAATTTGTTGGGCATGATTCTTCGCATATCTACGGCACCATACATTATGCCAAAGAAGGGGGAGATGGGAACGCCTCAAGCGGTGAAAAAATTGAAACAATTCAGCCCTACAATGATTTTCATGTTTATACATTGGAATGGAATGAGAATGAAATGAAAATATTTTTTGATGATAAACAATATCATTCATTTAAATTGGATAATGCAGCGATGAATGGTAATAATCCTTTTCGCAAACCATTTTATGTCCTGCTAAATCTTGCTTTGGGTGGCGAATGGGGAGGCGCGATTGATGATAATAATCTGCCTCAAAGTTTTTTAATTGATTATGTAAGAGTATATCAATAAAACGAAAAGCAGCAAAAAATTCAATTTAAGGTAAACCTTATCTTCCAGGTTATTGAAAAACGGGAAACTGTTTGCTGCCGTGTGTTTTGTTAGATAGAATTACTTCCAGGGTGATTATTTAAAGTTAACGGGATAAAGTATCAATGCTGATTTTACCACATTATCCAATCGTAATCATCAATATCATCATCCTTTTTATAATTGATCAATAACAGTGTAGTAACCACTGCTGCTGCAACAAATACCAATAATCCAATTTTTTTGTTTCTAGATATCATAGATTAAATATTTTTAGTTTTTTTGAATGCCAATCGCAGTAATTAAGTGCATTATATCCTTGTATAAAAGTAACTAAAAAACCCCTTTTTCGCAGGTAATAAATAAAATAAACAATTCCTTTACAATAACCAGTAACATTTAAGCTGCGGACATTTATGACTTTTACAATTCCCAACCCATGTCAAACAAAAAATTTAAATGATTTGTGTTGACAAATCAGCGAACAACAAATTCCCGGTGACTATTGTTGTATCAATTGCGCAGCATCTGCATCAAGATAGACCTTTAAACCTGTATGCCTGCGTAATATGGTTGCCGGCATTTCTTCGGTAATATTGCCTTCGATCACTTTTTTTACGATCCCGGCTTTTCGTTCCCCGTTAACCAAAAGAAAAATATGTTTTGATTCAAGAAGTGTAGCTAATCCTAAAGTAACTCCTTCGGAAAGATGTTGCCGTTCTTTAAAATACTTTTGCCCTACCTGTTGTGTAACAGGATCAAGCTTTGCAATATGTGAACGCAAAGAAGCTGGAGTGTAGGGCTCATTCATTCCCACATGACCATTCATGCCAAGTCCTAAAACTGATACATCAATGCCGCCATGTTGCCTGATAAATTTTTCAACACGATCGCATTCTTTATCCAGGTCAGCCTTTCCGTCAAAAAAACAAATTTGGTCTGCCTTAATTTTAAGCGGATTGAATAATTGCTCATCGAGGGAATGTTTGCAGCTGCCCTCTTTATTTCCGTCCATGCCAACCCATTCGTCAAGCGCCACAAATAACCAGTTTGAAGGGTCAAATTTTTTTTGCCGGTAAAGATTAACCAGTTCTTTGTATAAACCAACGGGCGTACTGCCGGAAGCAGGACAAAGTAATGGCTCATTAAATAATTGCATTGTCCTGATCAGATCATCTGCAACTTGTCCGGACATCTCTTCATAAGTATTTGCCGTAATTATTTTCATGGCTACTCTTTATTATAGCCTCAAAGATATTTCTTTCCGTAATGCTGTCGTCTCAGAAACAAGTCAGGACAAATAACTAATGCTTACACTGTTCAGCTACCACAAAAACAATTCGCGTTCCAACTGAAAACTATAACTTATTTTTGCCTGCTTCAAAAGCATAACACTGCTGCCGCGCTGTTCCTTAATTTTTTTTTGCTACATATTTTTACTACAATGAATCAATATCAAAGTTCTTCTGACGTTGCGTTAGCCGATAAACCTGATTCCCCTCGTGCTGCTACGCCATTTACTGGTCCCCAACGACTTTATTCACTTGATGCCCTTCGCGGCTTCGACATGTTTTGGATAATGGGTGCTGAAGAAATTGTTCATGGCCTCGCCAGGGCCACTGGTGCTCCGTTTTGGAATGGCTTTTCCAATCAGCTTACACATCCTGCCTGGAACGGTTTTCATTTTTATGATTTGATATTCCCTTTGTTCCTTTTTATTGCAGGTGTTGCCACGCCCTATTCTGTGGGTCGTGAATTAGAAAAGGGTAAAAGCAAACAGGAACTATTGTTCCGAGTTATTAAACGGGGATTGATCCTTGTTCTTTTTGGAATCATTTATAACAATGGTTTGCAATTGCGGCCTCTGTCAGAGATTCGTTTTGGCAGCGTTCTTGGAAGGATCGGGCTTGCTTATATGTTTGCCAATATAATTTATTTATACTCGAAGCAACTGGGGCAGATTATCTGGTTTTGTGCATTGCTTATTGGGTACTGGCTGCTCTTAAAGTTTACTGCTGCACCGGGTTTTCCAAAGGGCGATCTTACTATGGAAGGCAATTTTGCCTCGTATATCGATCGTCTTGTAATTCCCGGCCATCTTTATTTAGGTATTCACGATCCCGAGGGTTTAATGTCAACGATACCTGCAATTGGTACAGGATTATTGGGCATTCTTACCGGAAGCATGTTAAAGAACCGCCCGATAATGCCGCAACGCAAAGCTTTACTCTTAGCTGTTATGGGTGTTATTTTTTTGGGACTTGCACAACTTTGGAATCTTGATTTTCCGATCAATAAAAACCTCTGGACAAGTTCATTTGTTTTGCAGGTAGGTGGTTTAAGTTTAATCCTGTTATCTCTCTTTTATTATGTAATAGATGTATTAGGCTACAAAAATTGGGCATTCTTCTTTAAGGTTATAGGGATGAACTCTATTCTCATTTATATGTCGGGTATGTTTATTGACTGGGAATATACCACCAATGGATTTTTTAAATGGTTTGGTCAATTAGCTGGCAATCCGTTCAATGCTGTGATCATGGCGATTTGTTATGTGATGATCAAATGGCTCTTTTTATATTTTATGTATAAGAAGAAGATCTTTTTGAGAGTGTAACTATTCTGTCAATTAGCGATAAATATTTTTTGCATTTAACTGCATTGCTACTATGAAACTTCCCTTGTGTCACTCTCTTGTGCGTTCCATTCGCTATTCTGCAGATTCATCATAATAAACAAGAATTCTTGTACAAGATTTGCAATTTAGCGGGGAAGAAACTCACGTGAACTTGTGTCAGGATCAATAATGCTTTGCCATCAATAATATCTGTTGCTTGGATTAATACCTTATTACCTTAATAACATAGCAGCAAAAACAAAAACAACCTTATTCGCTTATTTTGTAAAGACTTTTTGATAAGGGAATAAGGTTAAATTCATCCTTCATAGTTAGAAACTACTTAGGTAATAAGAGCTACCCTTTGCAGCAAATGCAAAATGATATTTTTGATCACTGCTTGTTGTAGAGCCTTTAATATTGATTGGGTATCAGTTGTATTATAAAATTATAAATCTTAATTATTTAAATCATTATAAATGCAAACACAATCTGTCGTTCCCATGCTCTCTTATGAAAATGGCATTGCTGCACTGGATTGGTTGTCAAAAGCATTTGGTTTTCGTGAACGAACACGAATGACAGATAAAAATGGAAGACTTAGTCACGGCGAAATGGAAGCTGGTGATGGCATAATTATGCTGGCATCACCCACACCTGATTATGAAGCTCCCAAAAAACATCGTGAGCATTGTGAGCAAGCGCTTAAATGGTCGCAGGTACCATGGGTTATCGATGGTGTGCTGGTATATGTGGATGATATAGATGCACATTACAAACAAGCGAGCAAAGCAGGAGCAACCATTTTATCCGAACCGGAAGATGGATTTCCTGCACGCCGCTACAGAGCCGAAGATCTCGAAGGCCATCGCTGGATGTTTATGCAAAAGGAAAAGAGTGCTTAAAGTCAATCATCGTCATTGCGAGGGAAGAACGACCGAAGCAATCTTTTGATAATAATAAAATTTTGCGATTGAGATTGCTTCTCCGCATCAGGCGCATCGTAATGAAGGGACCTCACGGGTTTCTTTCGGCAGATTGTCCCTGGTTACTGCTTACGTCTTTATCAATATCTGTTTCACGTAAATCAGGAATATCTATTTTATTGTTCCTGTTTGGATGGACATTTTTATCATGCTCATGTTCTTCTTTTGTTTGCAGTGTACTGTCGTCAGTGGCATATACATCAGATAGCGGATCATCTTTTCTTCCTTTGAGCTGTGGATTGGAAGTTCGCTCTATTTGCTGCCGCGCAGCATCACTATTTGTGTACACTGCATTTGGCTCATCATCCTGTGATTTATCCTCTTTGCTTCCATTCCTGCCCTCATCTGCCAGATCTTCTTCTCCTCTTTCTTCAGCAAGAAAATTTATATGCTTATCACGGTTAGCTTCACCGGGCGCCTGCAAATGACGGTCCTGCTGTTTTTGTTTCCATGCTTTTGTCTTTCTTCGATAATTTTTTTTAGCATTTCTGTTATCGGGAGTGGCGTCCTTTCCTTCATCAGCCGGATCTTTTTCACCTCTCTCTTCAGCAAGAAAATTAATATGTTTGTCACGGTTTGCTTCACCCGGCGCTTGCAGATGGCGATCCTGCTTTTGCTGTTTGTTATTCATGATTTGGCATTTTAATTAATACTATAAAAATCTCGTGCCAGGAGAAACAGGGACAGTCACAGGAATAGAAAATTTTAAAGAATTTTAGTTACAATCGAAGCAGAACGTACGATCATTCACCAAAGTTATTTCGCCCCATGAAGGTTCGGATAACACTTGACTACACTAAAGAACTTGATCCTGCCTGTAGATAGACAAACTTGTCATGCCGGGGAACGATGCATCTGTTTTCGCGCAGGTAATAAGCGTTACTGTCCTTTAAAAAATTAATTGTCAATGTTACAATTATTTAATTACATTTGGTTGCCATGAAAGATGCTTATGTAATTGGACTTGACTATGGGACAGATTCTGTTCGCTCCGTTATATTAAATGCTTCCGATGGTGCAGAGATCGTATCATCGGTTTTTTATTACCCCAGGTGGAGAGATGGATTGTATTGCAAGCCATATAATAACCAGTTCAGGCAGCATCCTCTTGATTATATCGAGGGACTTGTATCAACCATAAAAGATTGTTTAAAGCAGGCGGGAAGTAGTGTAACTGCAAACGTAAGAGCCATATCCGTTGATACCACCGGCTCAACCCCTGTAGCTGTAGATAAAAGCGGAACGCCTCTGTCTTTATTGCCACAGTTTGAAAATAATCCCAATGCGATGTTTGTGTTGTGGAAGGATCATACTTCTACAAAAGAGGCCGCAGAGTTTAATGAGCATGCCGCAAAGTTTGGTATCAATTATTTGCAATATGTAGGTGGTATTTATTCCTCGGAATGGTTTTGGTCCAAATTATTGCACATACTTCGTACTGATGAGGAAATACGAAAAGCATGTTACTCATGGGTAGAGCACTGTGACTGGATCCCTTTTCTTTTGACAGGTGGAAATAATGTACATCAAATGAAACGTGGTGTTTGTTCTGCTGGTCATAAAGCTTTATGGGCTGCAGAGTTTGGAGGCTTGCCACCCAATGAGTTCTTTACTTCATTAGATCCGTTGCTCGATTCGTTCACATCAAGATTATATACTGAAACATACACATCAGATAAACCAGCCGGCATGCTTTCAAAAGAATGGGCAGAACGTTTGGGATTGTCAAGGGATGTTGTTGTAGGAGTTGGCGCTTTTGATGCGCACATGGGTGCCGTAGGCGGGCAAATTGAGCCTTATCATTTAAGTAAAGTGATGGGTACTTCAACATGTGATATGCTTGTTGCTCCAATTAATGAGGTGAAAGATAAATTGGTAAAAGGAATTTGCGGACAGGTTCCCGGGTCTATTATTCCTGGCATGATGGGATTGGAGGCAGGTCAAAGTGCATTTGGAGATGTATATGCCTGGCTTAAGAATGTAATAGCATGGCCGCTGAATAATTTATTGCAACATTCATCGGTGATAAATGAGGCAACAGCAGAATTAGTAAAAAAAGAAATAAATGATAAGATCATCGATGAGCTTTCAAAGGAGGCGATGACGCTTCCCCTGAATGAAAAAGATGAAATAGCTGTTGACTGGCTGAATGGAAGAAGAACGCCCGATGCCAATCAATTACTAAAATCGGCGATCACCGGTTTAAATTTAGGAACCAATGCGCCGCGCATTTTTAAAACGCTGGTTGAAGCAACTTGCTTTGGTGCCAAAGCAATTGTTGACAGGTTTAATGATGAAGGAATTCATGTAAAAGGTTTAATTGGTTTGGGGGGTGTAGCAAAAAGATCTCCCTACATTATGCAAACAATGGCCGACATCATGAACATGCCTATACGCATTCATAAGTCAGAACAAACCTGTGCAGCAGGAGCGGCTATGTTTGCGGCGACCGCTGCGGGTATTTATAATAAAGTTGAAGATGCTATGATTGCTATGGGACAAGGATTTGACGCCGTGTATCAACCTGATAAAACTAACGCTGAATTATATGCAAAACGTTATGACCGGTATGAGTTGTTGGGAAATTTTATTGAGCATACGGTTTAAGAAAAGAACATTAATATCTTTCCTGCTTTTTGTTTTCAAGGCTTTGGAACTTTAGCTAACAAAATTATTTTCAAACAATTCCAATGACAGATCTAAAAAAACTTGAGGTTTGGTTTGTTACGGGCAGTCAGCATTTATACGGAGAAGAGACTTTAAAACAGGTAGCATCTCATGCTCAAACTATTTCAAAGGGTTTGAACGCCGCCCAAATTCCTGTAACGATTATTTATAAAGCCACAGTAACTACACCGGAAGAAATTTACCGCATTTGTGCAGAAGCCAATACAGCAACCAACTGCATAGGTATCATCGCATGGATGCATACATTTTCTCCGGCAAAAATGTGGATCGGTGGTTTAAAAATTTTACAAAAACCATTGTGTCATTTGCACACACAGTTTAACCGTGATATTCCCTGGAGCGACATTGATATGGACTTTATGAATCTTAATCAAAGCGCTCATGGTGACAGGGAATTTGGTTTTATCATGAGCCGTATGCGATTAAGAAGGAAGGTCGTTGTTGGCCATTGGCAGGATGCAAAGGTGCTTGAGCGTATTGGTGTATGGACACGTGCCACTGCAGGTTGGCACGATTGGCAGGGAGCAAAGTTTGTTCGATTTGGTGACAATATGCGCCAGGTAGCTGTTACGGAAGGTGATAAAGTTGAGGCTGAAATGCAGTTTGGTTATTCAGTAAATACACATGGTGTAGGTGACCTTGTAAAAATTATCAATGAAATAACCGATATCGAAATTGATAAGCTATGCAATGTTTATAATGAGCAATATAATTTGTCTGACACTTTAAAAAAGAATGGTAAGCAACATGCATCCTTGCGCGAAGCTGCAAAGATTGAAATCGGTTTAAGAAACTTTTTGCAGCAGGAAAATTTCAAGGGTTTTACTGATACATTTGAAGACCTGCATGGCATGGCGCAATTGCCTGGTATTGCCGCACAACGTTTAATGAATGACGGTTATGGTTTTGGAGCTGAGGGAGACTGGAAGACCGCAGCATTAGTCAGAGCTATGAAGGTAATGGGTTCCGGCTTAAAAGGTGGGAATGCTTTTATGGAAGATTATACTTATCATTTTGAGCCAGGTAATGAAATGGTGCTTGGAGCACACATGCTCGAAATATGTTCCTCTATTGCGGAGGGTAAGCCATCCTGCGAAATTCATCCATTAGGCATTGGCGGAAAAGCGGACCCGGTAAGACTTGTATTCAATGTTGCAGGTGGCGCTGCATTGAATGCATCAATAGTTGATTTGGGTAACCGGTTTCGTTTACTGGTGAACGAAGTTAAAGCTGTTGCACCACAACATGATCTTCCAAAATTGCCTGTTGCAAGAGTACTATGGAAACCGTACCCGGATATCCAGACCGGATGTGCTGCATGGATACTGGCCGGCGGCGCACATCATACGTGTTACAGCCAAAATTTAACGGCGGAACACCTTGAAGATTTTGCAGACATGGCAAAGATTGAGTTTGTATTAATCGGTAAGAATACAAAACTGTATGATCTGAAAAATGAATTAAGGTGGAATGAAGTTTATTACCGGTAATCCGAACAGATAATTATAAATTTATCACTCTAATAAATTAACTGCTATGAATAGTTACCTCGGAGCTTTAGACTGGGCCATTATCTTGTTTTATTTCGGCATAATTGCCGGCATTTCATATTGGGCAGTAAAAAAGAAACATAAAAAGTCTGCAGAGGATTACTTTCTTGCTGGTCGGCATCTTGGCTGGTTTATTATTGGAGCTTCCATTTTTGCATCGAATATTGGATCTGAACATTTAGTAGGTCTTGCAGGTTCAGGAGCAACTGATGGGGTAGCACTTGCGCATTATGAGTTGCATGCCTGGTGCTTGCTTGTATTGGGTTGGGTAATGGTGCCATTTTATATGCGGTCAAAAGTTTTTACTATGCCTGAATTCCTGGAAAGAAGATTTTCTCCCGGGGCAAGAACTTTTCTTTCCATTATTTCGCTGATAGCTTATGTATTGACAAAAATAGCGGTAGGGATTTATGCAGGCGGTGTTGTGTTCAGGGCTTTGTTACCGGAAGTAAATTTTTTGGGAATGGACACTTTCTGGATAGGTTCTATTTTACTGATTATTTTAACCGGCATATACACAATAGTGGGAGGATTAAGAGCAGTAGTATATACAGAAACTCTCCAAGCCTTTGTTAAGATAATTGGAGCCATACTGGTAATATATTTTGGATTGAAAGCTCTTGGAGGATGGGACAGGCTTCGGGAAATATGCGGAAGCGAAATGTTTAACTTATGGAAACCCGTTGTACCTAATGGTGTTGAAGGTACCTGGGCACCGGTTCAGGAAACCGGAAGAGTTGCATGGTATTTCAACGACAAATATCCCTGGCCGGGCATGCTCCTTTGCGCACCCATTATCGGACTATGGTATTGGTGCACTGACCAATATATTGTACAGCGGGTACTTGGCGCACCAAACCAGCGCGAGGCAAGGCGTGGTTCGATATTCGCCGGTTTTTTAAAACTTACTCCCGTTTTCCTTTTTATTATTCCAGGTATGATATGTTTTGCGTTGGCCAAAAGCGGAACAATTCCCTCACTGCACAATGAATTATTTGACGCACAGGGGAACCTTATAAGAGATCGTGCGCAGGCTGCTTTTCCATTGCTGGTGATGCACGTGCTTCCACTTGGGGTTAGAGGAATTGTAGTGGCAGGATTGCTTGCGGCGCTGATGAGTGCCCTCGCCGGTGTTTTTAATGCTTCCTCCTCTCTTTTTACAATGGATTTTTATTCCCGTCTCAGGCCAGGAGCATCCCAGGCGCAATTGGTTTGGGTGGGGCGCGCTGCAACTGTTGTAATGGTAATTATCGGTCTTCTCTGGATCCCTGTGATACAGGGTGGAAGAGGGCTCTACGATTATTTACAGGGTATCCAGGCGTATCTCGCTCCTCCTATATTTGTGGTTTTCTTTTTGGGCATCCTCATGAAGCGGCTAAACGGGCCGGGTTGTTTGGCTACTTTAATTGTGGGATTTACGATGGGTTTGTTTCGGCTTATAGTGGATACACCTGTTAAGCTGATCAGCAATTTCAATTATGCAGAAGGATCATTTTTTTGGATAGTTAACCACATTTTTTTCCAATATTACAGTTTGCTCATAACTATTGTTTGCATCGTTGTGTTTCTTGTTGTCAGCTATACAACAAAAGCGCCTGTTTATGCCAGCATCCGCGGACTTACATTTTCTACTTTAAGTGATCAGGATAAATTGGAGTCCCGTTCAACCTGGAATACAAAAGATGTTCTTACGTCTGTACTGGTTGTTGTTTTAATTTTGGCAGCATATCTCTATTTCACAGGATAAAAAATTTTACGGCGTTGGAAAATTATAATTGTTCGAATAATTATGTTATCAATTATCTGTGCGCACTGAAATTTTGTAATGTAATTTTCCAGGATTTAAATGATTTATTTCTTTTTTAAATTTTTGGATTTGGCATGAAGCATTATTTGGATCAAAAACGTATTCTCAATGCGGTTGACTGCATTATTTTTGGTTATTCTGAAGACGAAATAAAATTGCTTGTCATACAACGTGGCTTTGAACCATTTAAAGGTAAGTGGAGCCTTGTGGGTGGATTTATCAAAGAGAATGAAAGTGCTGAAGACGCCGCTTCAAGAGTACTAAAGAACTTAACAGGTCTCGATGGCGTATATATGGAACAGTTACATACATTTAGTGAGCCCCGAAGAGATTCAGTGGAAAGAACTGTATCGACTGCTTACTTCGCTCTGATTGATATAAAAAAATACAAACAACAGCTAAATGATGACTATCACCCTGTCTGGTTTCCCATTAACCGGTTGCCAAACCTTATTTTTGATCACAATGAGATGGTGGAGCTTGGAAAGAAAAAATTGAGAGATAAGGCATTATTGCACCCGCTTCTTTTTGAATTATTGCCAAATAAATTCACAATTCCCCAATTGAAAAATTTATATGAATGTTTATACGATGCTGAATTTGATAAGGGGAATTTTAGCAGAAAAATGCATTCCTCCGGATTACTTGTAAAACAAAAGGACAAAGAAAGACTCACATCAAAAAAAGGAGCTTTTTACTACAAGCTCAATTTGAAAAAGTATAATTCAAATCTTCATGCCATTCTGAATTTAGTGCCAAAACCCGATAATTTTAAAAATCGGAAAACAAGATAGATCCATAACGAAATTCCCGGTTGTATTCTTCCGTGTTTGTCCTATGTTGCTTTAAAGGACAACATGACCTATATTTTGTTATGAATGACACAAAAGCCTCCATGGAGATTTTTTCAAAAACACTTCTCTGAACAAATGGCAGCCTGAATTGTGATGCACACATTTTGTGAAGCATGAAATACAACTAAAAACTTTAAAAAATGCAAGCCAATGACTTCGAATTGGAGGATGTCATTAGCAATATTGCTGGTATATGGCATAATCCTTTTACTAAAGACGCTTATCGTTTTAGCGCCGAAAAAAACGATATTGGTTTTGGAGAAGTATTTATACTGCAGCATGCATTAAGAGCACCATTAAGATTTAACTATCAAATTATTAAAGACGAAGAAGGTCTTTGGTTAAAAATTGACGAAAATAGGATGAGGATTCTTAAATTAACTTCATATCCTCAACCCGTTTTCACATTTAAAAGTGCTAACAATAATATAGTGTCGCTCTTCAAAGATTACTTAGCAACGATGGAAGAACTTTAATTGATGACTTCAGGGGAATCCTCTTCAATTATACTAGATTCCATCTCCCCCTGTTTGCTTTCATTATTTTAAGAGCTCTGCAATTTCTTTATATCCCCTGCGAATCGCCCACGACAGCGGTTTGGCCCAGGCAGGATTTTGGGGAAGGTTCGGATCTGCTTTGTGCTTCAGCAGGAATTCAACCATTTTCTTTTTGCCATAGTTTGCGGCATACCCGAGAGGAGTGGAAAGAAACTCTTCATCTGCAGCGTTGATATCTGCGCCATGATTTATAAAAATTTCGGCATTTATTGTATCGTCTTTTTTGGCAAAGAAATGAAGCGGTGTAATGCCGAGCCAGTTTTTATAATTTGGGTTCATGCCGTGTTGAAATAAAAATTCTGTAAGTTCCTGGTGTTTGATAGCATCCTGTGGCCCTGCACTTCTAACCCCTACTGCTATATGTTTAGCAAGATCGGGTTGATAGTGTAGCATCAAACGAACAAATGATTCATATCCCTGTCCTGCCGCGCATTCAAGTGCGTAAGGGTCATTTGCCAGTGCCGGGTTGGCTGCGAAAACTGCAGATGCTGTCAATATATCTCCATAATATGCAAGCAACGAAACAGACCTGGCTGCGCCATAAGAACAAAGCAATTCAATCATGGGTTGATTGTTTTGCGCAATAGCAGCAGTGAGTGTATCTGCGGAACTTTCGATTTCAGCATTTGGATAGGCGCCATGTTCAAGTAAAAGCTTTACAATTTCGGTATGCTCGTAAACAACTGCAGAGTGCAGGGCATGACCACGTGGTGCAATCCCTTCTTCCGGTAAATTAGGATCAGCGCCTCGTTCCAGTAATAATTTTACAATTTCAATATGTCCTCCTATTGCCGCGTTTTTTATAGGAGCTCCGGAACCCGGGTAATAAGTAACATAATCAGAAACGAGATTAACAAGAGAGGGATTCTTGTCCAGTAATTCCCGAACGCGTTCTATATTTCCTTTGAGTGCCGCCATGCAAATATCAAGATGGGCACCCCGGGAAATGAGATGCCTGTAAATATCGTCGGGCGTAGCAACTGTGTCTTTGGGAACATCGCGCCAGCCACGGTATTCATAATCGCCATTCGTAAGTTGTATCGGTCTCGCACCATCAGGACGTTTTACATTTATATCAGCGCCGCGTTTTAATAACTCGTCAATCATCCCGGGCTGTCTTGTCATTACAGCCCAGTGAATGGGCTGGTTGCCGCCGTCATCACTTGCATTTACCAGTTGGGGAGATGCATTCAGCAGACTCTGCACTTTTTTGAGGTCGCGGTTTTTGATCGCTTCAGCAATGATTGCTCCTTTGAGTGATCCGTTTTTTCCTGCCAGCGCTTTTTCAAGCAGTTGTTGTATTTCATTAAAGCCGCGATCCCGTGCAATATCCAACAATGTATCATCGGTACCGGAAGTAACAGGATTAGCACCTTGTTCGAGAAGGAAAGCAGTTACTTCCAGCTGGTTTTCACGCACTGCAAAAGACATCGGTGTACGATAATCATACTGGCTGCGGATGAGTGAAGGATCTTTTTCAAGCAATGATTTAATTTTTTGTAAATCTCCTTTCATCGCAGCCATAAACATCTCCCATACATCGGTTCCCTTTCCGGTTGACCAGAAGAGTGGTTCATCTTTAGTAAGTGCTTCAGGCTGGAACATGGAGTAGTTTTGTTAGCATTTATTCGAATTGTGAAGGTAGAGGTTTCTTTAGTGGTTGTTTTTAGTAATTGCGATTTGGTATCTGATGCAATGTGTCCGGGGAACTGTCAAGAAGGATGAAACTGGCTCATTCTTAAAAGATGCAGGAGAAGATTATTTTTGTTTATCACAAAAGTTTCTATGCCTGATTTTTTAAAAGTAATTATTTTTTTCTTTAACAGTAATAATATAGAGTATATGCTATCTGGTAGTGTAGCGTTAAGTATATACACTTTGCCGAGAGCAACAAGAGACTTTGATTTTGTTGTGCATCTCACATTAAAAGACATTAGACCTGTAATTGAATATTTCAAAGAGGGGTACTATTGTGATATGGATGCTGTAAAAGAAGCGATACAAAATCGAAGCATGTTTAATATCATAGATCACTCATCCGGTTTTAAAGCAGATTTTGTGATCCTGAAAAATGAACCTTTTCGTCAAACAGAATTTAATCGAAGAAGAGAAATTGATTTTTATGGAATGCCTGTTTATATTGTTTCCCCCGAAGATTTACTGTTATCGAAGTTGATTTGGATACAAGATTTTCAAAGTAATATCCAGATGGATGATATTAAGAACTTAACTGCACTGCATGATCTTGACTGGAACTATATACAAAATTGGATTCAATCTCTAAAACTCAATACCTTTAACCTGTTTTCATAAAATGACGGATACGCCACGACATATTAAAGAACTGCAATTAAAAATCTGGCTTTCCAAACTTCCCGCTGAAAGATTAAAACAATTCTTGGAAGATAATGATGCCCTATTTAAATTCTGGAAAAAAGCAAAAGAGGAGAATGAAGTGAAAGAAAAACCAAATTAAAACTGCCGTTCTTACTTATTTATTTATCTTTTTGAGTTACAAGAGCGCATCATTAAAACAGTCGCGGCAGACTATGAAGTTCTTGGGCTGCTATGAAAACGGAACTATGAACCGGGCGTGACAAGAGGCGTTTCCATTACTACAAAAGCTTGGCCCATA
>DATBFI010000464.1:0-9776 GCA_036558585.1 Chitinophagaceae bacterium | reverse complement strand
CTTTTAAGCATGGTCCAGGGTAATTTACTTTTCATAAATCGCAAATCAATGAATTACTCAGTATCAATCAATGTGATTTTCCCCCATTTTCCCTCGTGAAAAATCCCCTCGTGAAATATGTTGAACTTTTCAATGTGGCAGAGGGTAGTTTTAAAACTGTAAAAGATTCTGTAAAAAAACATGGATGTCTCCTGTTGCAATTGCAATACCTGGTAATAAAGTATTGATCACAGGTGGTTATGATGGGAGATGAGTACTACGAACGGTGCATGGATGTTTGAGGAGAAAGAAAATAATACGTTGGCAGTTCAGCCAAGACGAAATTTTTTTTGCAAAACGAAATTTAGATTCAAATCAAAATACATTTGCTTTTTAAATAACCTCCTTTGAAATCAACATGCTTTATGACAAAATTATTCCTGTTTATTCTTACTGCAGTTGTAAACTTCACGGCAGAAGCACAAAACGACAATAAAATTGTGATCGGGAAAATTGATAGTGTCTACTCCGGGATTTTAAATGAACAAAGAAAGATTTGGGTATACACTCCTGATATGACTTCCGGTGATCGTGACAAGACGCAGCGCTATCCTGTACTTTACCTGCTTGATGGCGACGCGCACTTCCCGTCTGTAGTGGGTTTGATCCAGCAGTTAAGCCAGGCAAATGGCAACACTGTTTATCCTGAAATGATCATAGTTGCAATTCCAAATACCGACAGAACAAGAGATCTTACGCCGACGCATGTAGCAAGTGACCCGCCTATGATGGATAGTAATTTCTCCAAAACTTCTGGTGGCGGAGAAAATTTTGTTGCCTTTATTGAAAAAGAACTGATGCCGCATATTGATTCAGTTTATTCAACCGCACCGTATAAGGTACTTATTGGGCATTCATTTGGCGGTTTAACAGTGATGAATGTACTTACCAATCACACCAAATTATTCAATGCTTATGTAGCTATTGATCCGAGCATGTGGTATGATAAGCAACGCTTTTTGGCTGCTGCTGAAAAGAATTTGACAGAGAAAAAATATAATGGTATACGGTTGTATGTTGGTATCGCCAATACAATGCCTACAGGAATGACATTAGCGCAAATGAAAAAGGATACCACTTCTGATACAAGACATATCCGTTCCATTTTTGAGCTGGACAAATTTTTAAAAGCAAATCCTCAAAATGGTTTGAAGTATGCAAGCAGGTATTATGCCGATGATAACCACGGTTCTGTTCCACTCGCAAGTGAATACGATGGATTAAGATTTATTTTTGATTACTATCGTTTTAATTTAACAGGTACAGATTTTAGAGATTCTTCTGACGCTATAGTAGCTAAATTCAAAAAGCATTACGAAACTGTTTCCAAAGAAATGGGTTATAAAGTTTCTCCAAACGAGTTATTTATAAACGCTATGGGATATGATGCAATGAGCAAAAAATATTATACAAGATCCGCTGCTCTTTTCAAAATGAATATCGACAATTATCCTAACAGCAGCAATGTATATGATTCTTATGGCGATCTGCTTGCAGCAGAGAAAGATACATTGAATGCCATAGCTAATTACAAGAAAGCGCTTGCCATCCGGCATAATGCAGAGACCCAACAGAAATTAAATGCACTTGAAGGCAAAGAAATCTTTAAACTAACAGAAGAGGAATTACAAAAATATACCGGCGTGTTTGATCTGGATAGTATTCCCGGATACAGTGTTACGACAGTTGTTAAAGATAAAGCGCTTTGGGCAAAAGTATCTGATGGCGATGAAGGTGAATTAGTTCCATTTGCTCCTGATACCTTCACCGTAAAAAACAAAAGTGGGTATATGGTGCATTTTGAAATGGATGGTGACAAGGTTCTTGGTTTCACATCGGTTCAGCCAAATGGAACTTTTAAAGCGCATGTTAAGAAGTGATGCGTCTTCATTTTTGATCTAATTGTGATTCTTTTTTGTCGGTCAGGCTATTAACAATAGAAGGAAAAGAAGCGATCCGTTCTTTAACATTTTCGCGAACGTTCATATAGAATAGATTGTAGTCGCCAATGTGATAATTTTTGGCAGTGTAAAAAATGCTTCCGAAGAAATGCGGCTTATCAACCCATAAAATGCCGTCATGCACTTCTGCATTTACAGCATGCGGAATAATTTTATTGAACTTCAAAAGCACGGCCCCCTTGTTGTTCCTTTTTGATGCAGCAGGCTTATTGATATTCCATGTGAGCGGATTGGTAACAATAGCTGTAAAATTTTCTTCCTGAACATACAATGGTTCGTAATTTTCTTTAAAAGTTCGCCAGCTACAAATGCAACCTGTTTCATCAGGCGTTTTGCAAACCGGAATCGTTGTAAAATAATCCGGTTCCACGGCCATGCCTACAAGATATGCAGCGATCAATTGATGCTGCAAAGGTTTGCTGTCGAAAAATTCTTTCAATAAACGTTTGGCGTGGGTTGTGCCCTGGCTGTGTGATGCAATAATTATTGGTCTGCCATTATTGTAATGTTCAAGATAATATTGAAATGCGGTTTTCACGTCTGTATACGCCATATCAAATGCGGCAAGTGCTGCACTGTCATGTGTAAAATAGGCGCTTATGTGTGCCTGCCTGTAACGTGGGGCAAATACCCTGCCCGCCTCATTAAAAATGCTTGCCTGGTAAAGAATAGCGCTTCCATCTGTCTTTTTATTTAAAGCGGCATTATCAACAGGGGCATTCCATCCGAATTGTTTTTCGGGATAGGTATAAGTAGTAGGATGAATGAAAAAAATATCTGCAGAAGAGTCTGTATAAAAATTTTTTCTTAAGGGTTGCGGTATGCTGTCTGCCGGGTCCCTTTTCCAGGGATGTGCTGCCCAATTTGAGAGCTGGCTGTAATCGATCCGGGGCACAGAAATACTCTCCGCCGTTTGCGGCTGTGCAAAGCTTGCAGAAAAAAAGACGAGCAGGACTATTACGGGCAATACTTTGATTAAATGTCTCATGTTATATACCAGGTTATTAACGATTTTGCCGGGAACGTTATTACACCGGTTTAACAGGATCACATCAATTTTGTGGATTAGGATTTGCTTTATTTTTTGTTTGTCAGCCGACCGATAACGGCTGGAAAAGCAATGCCTCCGTCTTGCTTAATGGAGAGACCAGTATTTTGGATATTATATACCTGAACTTTTCTGGGGAATATATTCATGCAGGATTTTCAATACTTGTTGTAAACGCGATTCTAATCTTTCAATATTATTTTTTATCAGTTTCAATTCTAAAAATTCCTTACCGCTGATTAATGCGCTGCGATACCTGCGTTGTTCTTCCTTTATCTGCGCCTTGAGCATCTCAGTGAAAGTCGGTGTATCATAGCTATGCATATAAAAAATTTTAATGATGATTAATATTTTTTGCGGACGAGTTTTTGCAAAATAGTATCTAAACCTATTGCTGCAAAATATTTTTTTGAACCTCAAAGATACCTGAAAGTATTGTGAGATAAAATGATTTTAATCATAGTAATAAATGAATATGATCATTATGATTCGATGTCTCTAAAGAAATCTTTCTTGTTGTTATAAAGAAAATAAAATCGAAATGAAATAAAGAAGCGTAGCAAATTGCAAGTTTTTGTTAGGCAAGGGCCACCACCAGTTGCGAAACGTATTTTTTAGATTCCTCCTACATTTGATTCAAAAAAATAGAGACATGTTTTTTAAAAAAGCTTTTTACACCATACTCATTTTGTTTTGGATGATCGCAATTCAGAAAGCAAACGCGCAGCATATTTCCTTTCCTTTAAAGGCTTCTGCTAACAGGAAATATATTGTTGACCAAACAAATCAACCCGTTTTTCTAAAAGGTTGTGCGGCGTGGCGACTAACCTATAATGTTAGTTACGCAGAGGCAAAGAAATTTCTTGAAGACAGGAAAGCAAAAGATTTCAACGCGCTCATTGTTGAAATAACGCCTGATATCGGTGGAGGTAAAAGAGGGAATGCACCCAATGTTTATGGGGAATATTGTTTTATTAATAAAGATGTAAGTAAACCGAATGAAAAATTTTTTGCACATGCAGATAGTATTTTGCAATTGTGCGGCGATATGAATTTCGCTGTGTTGCTCTTTCCGCTTTACCTTGGCTGTTGTGAGGATGGATGGCTTGAAATATTAAGAGAAGCGCCTAACGATCCCGGAAAATGTCGTGAGTATGGAAAATGGATCGCTAACCGTTATAAGCATTTTAAAAATATCATTTGGGCGAGTGGCGGAGATCATAATGAAACACCCGAATCGATTGCGTGTGCGGAAGGGATTGCATCTGTTGATACAACATTTTTGCATACCTATCACGGCAGTCCAGGGTACACATCAACAGAAAGATTGCCCAACGCATCATGGTTAACACTAAGTTGTGTTTACACTTATTTTCCTGGTATGATCCCTGGTCAATATCATGTGTACGGTCAGATGTATAACGAGAAACAGAAGAATAACAGGATGCCTTTTATAATGGCTGAAAGCGCTTATGAGTACGAAAGAAATGAAACTACTCAAACATTAAGAAGACAGGCATACTGGTCGCTGTTAAGTGGTGCGTGTGGACATTTTTTTGGTAACAGGGATATATGGATGATGAACGAGAACTGGCCCGGTGCACTGAATACACCCGGTAATAAAAGCATGGTTATTTTTCATTCGTTTGTTGATAAGATCCCCTGGCAAAAACTGGTACCTGATTGGCAGCATATGTTTTTTGTCAGTGGTCGCGGCGATTTCAACGGAGACACTTCGCCGGGAGGTGATGATTATGCAACGGCAGCATACACAAAGGATGGAAAATTTGCAGTTATTTATATGCCCACCTGCCGGAAAGTGTCAGTGAACCTGCAGCGTTTCAGTGTTCCTGTGAAAGCTGCCTGGCTTGATCCTTCCGGCGGGGAATATAAAGCAGTTGATAAAGTATATAACAATGCAGGCGTTGAATATTTCGAGCCACCTGCATTTAAAAATAACCAGGGTTTTGATGACTGGGTTCTGATATTGGAATCAACAAAGTAAAAATCTCAAACTTGTTGGTTTAGCGAAGATGAATTTTTTGTAAAACAAAATCTACTCCCTTTAGGGATCGGGTAAATACTCCCTTCAGGAGATGGGGCATGAAACGAAAAATTACTGCCCTTCAGGGAAGGGCAGAGACGGTGAGCCCCATCTTATAAATTAAAAGTCTTTGATCAATGACAAAAGGCTTTCGTGTTACCAGGTTTATTGTTTAATGATGCCGCAACCAATCCTTGATCCCGCATTACCTGAAGGCTGAGATTTATAATCATCCTTACCACTGTGTACAATAATAGCCCTGTTTAAAACACTGCTGGTTGTATCTGAACCAAGCGTCCATAAATCAGTACTCATTTCCAGGGTACCTTTCCCCTGCGCATCCAATTTCACATTACCAATATCTCCTAGGTGAAAGCTGCCAACGCCCCATTTCCCGTGCTGAGCATGTGTTGGATTCCAATGACCATGTGAAGCATTACCATTGTCGCCGCAATCCGGGTGTTCATGTATATGCACTGCCACAGTCTTATTCGCCATTTTCGGTATCGTAAGTTCAAGCGCCAATTTTACTTTGCCACTATCTGCATCAAAACTTGCTTTGCCATCAACAGTTGTGTCGGCCTTAGTTCCGCTTATTATTGCTTCGGCATGCGTAACGGTTGCTGCCACGGTCATTGATGTATCCGCCGACGCAGATGAAGAAGTATCACTTGTGTTATTTGTTGATGTAGAGCCGCCGCAGGAAATTATTGCAGATGATGACACGATGATTAACAACTGCTGCAACATGTGTTTGATTTGTACATGTTTCATAATGGAGGATTTTATTAAATGAAAAATTTTGCACAAATATCTTACTATCATAACGACCGCAGAAAAAAATTTTACGCTCAACATAGAAAGAAAGCTTTTGCTTACTGTTTACGGGGCGGTCGTTACTCGCCCGGGGCAAACTAAGTTAGACCGTAAACTTGCCTGTTCGTTAAAAATAAAATAAAATGTTATCTTATAACAATCGCTCTCAATTTATGTCCTTGTCGTGCTCAAAGAAAAATTTGTTCGGAGGGATATTTTATTTTTTTACCTGTTCAAAGAAAAAAACACCTTTTTTGTTAGAGATAATTATATCCGGAAGGCTGTCATTGTTGATGTCTGCAACAACAAAACTTAATCCTATACCTGAATTATCATCAATAAGATGAGGGATCCATTGCGGAACTTTTCCCGGCTTAAATTCAAACCAATAAATAACGGCAGGCTCAAAAGCACCGGGATCGCCGTCGTTGTGTGCACGGTATCTTTTGCCGGTAACAAGATCAGGATATTTGTCGTTATTAATATCTGCCATGGCAAGTGCATGTGATTGCGAGAATTGTTTGTTTATTTCGTGTGTTTGCCAAAGGGTGTTACCGTTTGCATCTTGTTTTTGTTCGTGCCACCACACCCCATAATTATGTGCAGAAGAACTTATCACATCTTCATCTCCATCCTTATCGGCATCAAGTACAAACATATTGGCACAATCTTCACCTAAGTCAGCAGGATGAAATTGCCAGTCTTCTTTTCTTACATCAGGAGGAGATTCCCACCAACCGCTTTTAATGATTACGTCGTTTCTGCCATCTTTGTTTACATCGCCCCATCCCAAACCATGCGTGTACCGGTTTGAACCTTTTACACTATCACGACTAATAATGAAACGTTGCCACACTGTATCATTTTTTGCAAGCGGTGCTTTTAACCAGATAACTTCTTTGGCTACAATATCATTGCAGATAATATCATTTCTTCCGTCGTTATCAACGTCAACAAATGCTGGATTTTCGATACCTGCCGCAGCAAGTATCATGTGCCTTTTCCATAAAGAATTTTTATTCTGCGGATTTTCATACCAGGCACAATTACCGCCGGGTTGATCGAATCTTATAAGATCTATCCATCCGTCATTATTTATATCCTGGGCATAATTTAAAAAAGTAGTACTGTATTGCGGCACGGGATTCAAAGTATCTGCATGTAACATGCGAGGTTTCCATCCGGGAGCTTCAAACCAATAATTCCCAGCCAATATATCTGTTTTGCCATCATTATTAACGTCTCCTGTTGCTGCTCCTTCAGAGATAAACCTGTTAGTTATTGTATATTTTTGAAAACTCACCTGTGCACTGAGATGCACCGGTTTCAATGAAAAGAATAGTATCAGAACAGAATTATAATAGAATAATTTTTTCATAAAGGAACCTGGTGCTTAAAAAATTTTCCGCACTTCTTTAATAAGATCACGTAAATATAGGCATCTCATGATAACGGCAACTGCAACCGGCTACTCCTCTTAATATTGATCCCTGATGAATGAATATTCTTAAAGAAAGCTTTTGTATTGTAACGACTTCCACGAAAGAACTTCTTGAAAATAAAGAACACAAACTTTCGTTTTTCCAGGAAATTCTCCCCCGGGATTTGAAAGATGCAGGAGAGAATTCATAGTAACTCCTGATCACTTAGTTTCCATGCCCGGCACTTCGGGAAGCAGGTACAGAGTAAGGCAGGCACAGATTATCCCAAAGCCGATATAGGGATGCCATAAAGCGACAACCATCGCACTGCCAAAAATCAGGATTGTTAATACAGATCGTACATGGAATAATCGCGTGGCCTGGTTTAGTACATCCATACTTTTTTTAATACCCATAGTTTCGCGGATCAGTAAAAGATAAGTGATATTCACCAGCAGGAATACAAATCCATACATTGCTACGGGAACTGACTGCAGCCTTGTTTCAGCCATCCAATCGGTATTAAAAGGAATTAATGAAACGGCAAAAAGATGCGCAAAATTAGCCCATATAAGACGCAAGGTTGCAACAGTTGCATGCTTTAACAGGTAATGGTGATTTATCCACACGATAGCAATAAAAATATAGCTCACGAAGTAGCTGATCCATGTTGGCCATTCAGCAAAAAGCGCCCCGAATGTCGGGTTTGAAGGACGTTTTAATTCCAATATCATGATAGTGATAATAATGGCGAAAACACCATCTGAAAAGGCATTTATACGCTCAGGCGTAAATTCGTGAACCATTCCTGTATTTCGCATTTTTCTATTCCTTTTCATAAGTATTGTTTTTGTGTTTTAAATAGATGTTCGTTCTTCTGCTGGCTGCTTCCCTGAATGTATGAGAGAGATAAAGATCCTTAATCCTGTTTCTAAAATACTGCGCTGCTATATTTATATTCTTACGAAAGCTTTGACAGTTTTGCTGGTTAGGGAACAACAGCGGTAAATTAGTAAAAGCTCCCAACTGTACATGATATTATGGAATCCTTTATTTTTTTATACTTTTAAAAAAATAACTGTTCTATGAGGAGATGTTTTATCTCGTTTGTTTGTTTGCAATTTGCTCTTTGTGCATTTGCCGGTGTAACCCTTACTTCTTCGAATTTGCCCATTGTAGTAATAAATACCAATGGCGTAGAAATTCCCGATGATCCCAAAATAGAGGCAACGATGGGAATAATCAACAACTCTGACGGGAGAAGAAATAATTTAACCGATCCATTTAATGAATACAACGGAGAAATAGGGATTGAAGTGAGAGGGCAGTCTTCTCAAATGTTTCCAATGAAATCTTATAGTCTCGAACTGAAAGATGAAAGCGGGGAAAGCATCGATAAATCTCTTTTCGGGATGCCTGAGGAGAGCGATTGGGTGTTATATGCTCCCTACAATGACAAAACGCTTATGCACAATTTTCTTGCATATACAATTTCTAATGATCTTGGCCACTGGGCGGCACATTGCCGTTATGTTGAGGTTGTATTGAACGGTACCTACATCGGCATATATGTATTTATGGAAAAAATAAAAAGAGATAAAGGCAGGGTAAACATTTCCAAAATTGAAGATGATGACAATAGCGGAGATAAAGTAACGGGAGGTTATATTTTTAGTATCGATAAAGAGGCCGATGCATGGTATTCATCTTACACACCTCCAAATGCACCTGGTGCTTCTATTCAGTTTGCATATGTATATCCCAAAGTGGAAGACATAACCAATGAACAGGCCGCATACATTAAAAGTTATGTTGATAGTTTTGAAAATAGCTTAGCCGGACCTCAGTTCCAGGACACTGCTACAGGCTTCAGAAAATTTGCGGATGAAAATTCTTTTATAGATTATTTTATTGTGAACGAAGTGAGCCGCAATGTGGATGCCTATCGTCTCAGCAGCTATTTTTATAAAGACCGAAACAGTGCCAATGGAAAAATATTTGCCGGCCCGGTATGGGATTATGATCTTGCTTTCCGGAATGCAGATTATTGTGACGGAAGCAATACAGATGGCTGGGCATACCGCTTTAATTATATATGCCCGGACGATTTTTGGCAGGTTCCTTTTTGGTGGAACAGGCTTATGGAAGATACCGCGTTTCAATCCCATCTGCTTTGTCGCTGGCAACAGGTTCGCCAGACGGTACTGGCTGAAACAAATATTTTTCAAGTAATTGATTCAATTGCTTCTCTTACTGCTGAAGCAAGAGAAAGACATTTTACACAATGGCCGGTACTCGGTGAATATGTCTGGCCTAATCCGCAACCGATTCCCACAACATATGAGGGCGAAATAAGCGTTTTGAAAAGCTGGATAAGTACAAGGCTTCAATGGATTGATAATAATTTAGACCAATCGGGCAAATGCAGCCATTCTATTATTAATGGT
>DATBFI010000463.1:0-6650 GCA_036558585.1 Chitinophagaceae bacterium | reverse complement strand
CTAACGGCATTGGCATAAATGCGAAACTTGGGTTGATATACAAAGTACAACAAAGTATAAGATTGGGACTAGCCTTCCATAGTCCTTCGTTCATTGGCTTCAAGGATCATATACGCAGTGATATGGCAACAAACACCGAAGAGTATGCGGGCTTACACACTGAAAGCAGTGATAATTTAAACAATGGTGATCCGGGTGAAAGAACATACAATCTACTTACGCCGTGGAGAGCGCTGATAAGTGCAAGTTATATGATTCATGCAGTTGAAAATACCAAACAGCAAAGAGGCTTTATTACGGCAGATGTTGAATACGTGAACTATGCCGGTGCACGTTTTTCTACATCCGACAATGAAGATCAGCAGGGAAAAGATTATTATACTTCGCTAAATGACATTGTAAAAGATTATTACACAGGAGCTATTAATGTACGTCTAGGTGCTGAATTAAAATTTGATCCGATTGCAGTTCGACTCGGTGGTGCATATTACGGAAGCCCTTACAGTGATAATACCTTAGAAGCGCATCGAATAATGGCAGCGGGCGGGCTTGGTTACCGCAAACATGGGTTCTTTGTTGATCTCACCTACGCTTACACATTTAATAAGGATGTAAATTTCCCCTATCTCTTAAATGACAAGCCCAATACTTTTGCAGAATGGAATAATAAAAGGGGAAATATCCTGCTTACAGTGGGGTTCAAAATTTAGAGAGGAATTTTTTATTTATTAGGCTGCATTGCTTCTATAAAATTTTTGCCGTGTCACTCGCTTATACTTTCTGTTGTATTACATTATAATTTACAGGTAAAAAATATAACAATCAGTGTAGTCTATTTGCAGGGAACGATTAATTGCGCTATGACCAATGAAAATAATTTAATTAAATTTACAACAACTCTTTCCTGGTTTGTTAATAGTAAATGGCATTAGTCATCAAAATTATGGCAACTCCAAATGTTGAATTGATCGCTGCACTAAGAGAAACGGCTACGCGTTTAAAGAACGGAGCTCATTACGCATGGGGCAATCATGGCGCCTGCAACTGCGGAAATTTGCTGCAGGTTATAACACATTTATCAAAGGAAGAAATTTTGCAATATGCGCATTCGGGTATTGGTGAATGGACCGAACTTGCAGAAGATTATTGTGGCATTACTGATGCTCCGGTGAGTCTTCTTATTTTTAAACTGGAACAATTGGGATTGACACCTTCAGACATTCACAATCTTGAATATCTTGAAGATAAGGATATCTTAAAAGAATTACCCGGAGGCTTTCGCTGGTTAAGTCGCAATGTGCGTGAAGATGTAATTGCTTATTTTGAAACATTTGCTGATTGTCTCGAAGAAAAATTATTGCGAGAGATTCGAATTCCTTATTATTTCTTCAAAAAAACAAATAAAGCAGGTCAGGAAGTAGTTGTATAACTTTTGCTTTGTCTTTATTGCTAATTTAAATCTTGAATATTGTTTCTTCATTCTGTCTCTTCATTCTTTACTTATAACCTGGACCTGCACCATGTAACTTATATTGTTTTATTTTGCGCAAAATTGAACTGATTTGAAATCTATATTAACTGAACAACAGGTTGCACTTAGCATCAAAAGACTGGCACATCAAATATTGGAAAATCATCTTCAGTTAGAAAATACCGTATTGATTGGTATGCAACCAAGAGGAATTTACGTAAGCGACCGCATAGCAGATGAACTGAAAAAACTTTCTCCGGGAAAAATTATTTATGGCAAGCTAGACATCACTTTTTACAGGGACGATATACGCAAAGAATTAAAGATTGCTAACAAAACAGATATACCTTTCAGCATAGAAAACAAAAATGTAGTTATTATTGATGATGTACTGTGGACAGGAAGAACAACCCGTGCTGCATTAGATGCCCTGCTCGATTTTGGGAGGCCGTCCAAAGTTGAGCTATGTGTACTTATTGACCGACGGTTTAGCCGCGAACTTCCCATCCACGCTGACTATGTCGGGAGAACAATTGATACATTTCCTTCTCAAAAAGTGAAGGTATACTGGAAAGAAAAAGACGGAAAAGATGAAGTAGTATTGATTTAGTTTCGTTACCGGTTACCTGTTTCCAGTTGCGGGGAAGGAGGCATTGTAACCTGGAAAACTGCCGGCTGAAAACTGTAAACTGCAAATTGAAAACTCCTATCTTCGCGTTTTAATGAAACTCTCCACGCCACACCTGTTGGGTATTAAAGACCTTGTGCAAGAAGATATCCAACTTATTCTTTCCACAGCAAAACAATTTAAAGAAGTTTTACAAAGACCGGTAAAAAAAGTACCTTCTTTGCGTGACGTAACAATTGTAAACCTCTTCTTCGAAAATTCAACGCGAACAAGGATGTCATTTGAGCTTGCAGAAAAAAGATTAAGTGCTGATACGCTCAACTTCACTGCCAGTGCATCGTCTGTATCAAAAGGAGAAACATTGTTAGACACTGTTAACAATATTCTCAGCATGAAGGTGGATATGGTTGTTATGCGCCATAGTGCATCAGGTGCCCCGCATTTTCTTTCCAGGCATATACCTGCTGCAATAATAAATGCAGGCGATGGCATTAATGAACATCCCACGCAGGCTCTGCTCGATGCTTTTTCAATGATCGAAAAAAAAGAAAAATTGGATGGTTTAAAAGTGGCAATTATCGGTGATATAATGCACAGCCGCGTGGCCCTCAGCAATATTTATTTGCTTAAAAAAATGGGGGCGGAAGTTACTGTAGCAGGGCCGCCAACATTGATCCCAAAATATATTGCTGAAGCAATGTGTGTAAAAGTTGAATATAATGTAATGAATGCCCTTGAGTGGTGTGATGTTGCCAACGTATTACGTATACAGCTCGAACGTCAGAATCAACCATTGTTTTCGTCGCTGCGTGAATATAATCTCGCTTATGGCATTAAACGCAGTATGCTTGAAAAATTAAATAAAGAAATTATAATTATGCATCCTGGTCCTATTAACAGGGGGGTGGAATTGGACAGCGATGTGGCTGATGGTCCTTTTTCTGTTATTCTTAACCAGGTAGAAAATGGCGTGGCCGTGCGGATGGCCGTATTATATTTACTCGCAAACAGGGAAAACTGAAATTATTTTAGATTTTAGATTTGTGATTGCGCATTATAAAGTAAGCAATCAAAATCTGAAACCTGCAACAAAAAATCTGCAATTGATGGACCGCATTTGTCTTTTTCCGGGCACATTCGATCCGGTAACACTTGGGCATGTTGATATACTCAACCGGGCCCTTCCATTGTTTGATAAAATAGTAATTGGCATTGGTATTAATGCAACAAAATCGCCAATGTTTTCACCAGAGCAACGAATGCAATGGTTCCAGGAAATTTATAAGGATGAATCAGGAATAGAGATAAACATCTATGAAGGACTAACAGTAAGTTTTTGTAAACAAATTGGAGCTAAATTTATATTGCGTGGTATTCGTTTTGTGAGTGATTTTGAATATGAAAAAACAATTGCAGATGCAAATCGCGCACTCGACAGAAATATTGAAACGATTTTCCTTACAGGCGAACCACAATATACTTCTGTTGCTTCAACTATAGTAAGAGATATTCTTAAACATGGAGGTGATGCATCTCCATTTTTGCCTGAAGCCGTAATAAAGTCATTGTATCATCACGCTTAATCAAATCATGATTATCTGGTTTAAAAGGGATGTATCCATTGCCGATTTTGAGCACTGGGAAAAGGGTACATTAAATGAACACCTCGGAATAAAGTTTACCGAAATCGGCAATAATTTTCTTAAGGCCTCTATGCCTGTTGATCATCGCACACATCAGCCATATGGACTATTGCACGGAGGCGCTTCCGTAGCGTTAGCTGAAACACTTGGCAGTGTTGCATCTGCACTTGTCGTTGACAGAAAAAAATTTATATGCGTCGGTATCGAGATCAATGCTAATCACATACGAGGGGTGCATAGCGGCAGAGTAATTGGTACTTGCACACCATTGCATCTTGGATCAACAACTCATGTGTGGGATATACGAATACATGATGAGAACAATAAATTGATCTGCATTAGTCGCTTAACAGTTGCAATCTTAAATAAGAAGTGATCAATAAACAAATTAACCAGATTGCTGCTGTTTAAATTGCCGAATAATTTCAATAATATTTTTATAAGTATTCTTCAGGCATTTTTTTAATTCATTTTCGTCTGCCCAAATTATGTTTTCGATATCTTCTTCTGTTTGCGGATTTAACTTTGGCTCACCGTTTACGTGCATGGAAAACCAATGAGTTTCTTTAAGAATATCTTCATTGAGTTTTTTCTCAAAGTATTCATGATAAGTGATACCCACTAAATTCACTAATTTCAAATTCCCAATTCCTGTTTCTTCCCGCACCTCGCGCAGAGCGCATTCTTCAATTGTTTCGCCTTCATCAAGTTTACCTTTCGGTAAATCCCATTTCCCCCGCCGGAATATTATCAGCAATTCATTTTTATTATTGGTAACCAATCCGCCCGCTGCAATAACTTTCCTCGCCATTTTGTAAATGTTTATGTTTCAGGGATGCCTTTGGGAAATTACTTGCAATCTACAATCAAAAATCTTTAATGGAAACTTATCTTCGTAATGTAATAATGTGTCGCATAAGTTTAAGAACAAAAAGATAGTTATGTCTTCAAACGAAAAAGCAGTGGCAGAAAGATTGTTGCTGACGGGAGCAGTAAAATTAAGCCTGGAAGAGCCGTTTATCTGGGCAAGCGGATGGAAAAGCCCTATTTACTGTGACAACAGGAAAGTGCTCTCTTTCCCCTACATAAGAGATTTTATAAAGAGTGAATTGTGTAACATTATCTTTGAAAAATTTCCGGATGCTGCATTGCTTGCCGGTGTTGCTACAGCCGGAATTGCCTGGGGAGCAATGGCTGCAGATCAGTTAAAACTTCCCTTTATTTATGTTCGGCCAAAACGAAAAGAACATGGACTGGGCAATCAAATTGAAGGTATTTTTGAAACCCGTCAAAAAACAGTGGTTATTGAAGATCTTATCTCTACGGGTAAAAGCAGTTTGCAGGTGGTAGATGTGTTACGTAATGCAGGTGTTGACGTGATTGGAATGGTTTCGATATTCAATTATGGGTTTGATATCGCTAATAAAGCATTTACAGAAAAAAATTGTAAATATATTTCACTTACAAATTATAATGCGTTAATAAGTCTTGCGTTAGATAAGGGTATTGTTGCAGCCGGAATGGAACAGGTATTATTACAATGGAGAAATGATCCTGTAAACTGGGATGGCATTGTTAAAGAATCCAAGGCTGGATAAGCCTGTGAAATATTTTATACTTAGCAGTATAATAGGCATTAAGCTTTTGGCGTGTCACTCCCGCACGAAAGTTCAATAATAACACAACAGGTAGGTCCATAAAAAATTAAACATTTATGAAGCATATAATTTTTTTGGCAACCCTTTTTTTCCTGAATACTTACATACAGGCACAAGTAATGCAGCAAAAAGCAGTGTGGTCAACGATTAACGTCCCACAGTTAAAATGCTGGACATGCAAAGAAAAACTTGAAAATTATTTGCTAAAAGAAAAGGGGCCTTCGGGTGATGCGGGAATTATAAAATGGACGATCAACATGAATGCCGGAACGATGCGCATACAATATGTTCCTGATAGAATAACGCTTGATTATATTCGGGTAGCCATTAATAATGCTGGCTTTGATGCCGATACCAGTAAAGCAAATGAGGACTCTTATAAAATGCTCCCACCTATTTGTAAACGCAAAGAAGACGGCGGAGGGCCACAAAAGGGAAAACCTTGTAATCTTCCACCAGATCAACGATGAATTCATCTTATGTTATCAAACCTGCGTTTTCGGATGATGTTGATATACTGCAGCAATTAAGCATTGTTACATTCTCAGATACATATGCAGATTACAATACTCCGGCGGATATGCAATTATATATTGCTCAACACTTTAACCGCGAGCTTTTGTTTAGCGAACTAAACAGTGAAGAGAACTTTTTCTTTCTTGCTATGTTTGATTCCGAACCAGCTGGTTATATTAAATTGAGAACAAATCATCAGTTATCACAATTGAACAGCAAAAAAAGCATTGAGCTGGAGCGCATTTATGTTGTAAAACATTTTCAGGGCACAGGATTAGGTAACCGGCTCATCCAATATGGAGTTAAATTTGCACGAGGTAAAGAATACGAAACCATGTGGCTCGGCGTTTGGACAAAAAATGAAAAAGCAATAGGCTTTTATAAAAAATGTGGTTTTAAAATCTTTGGAGAACAAAAATTTATCCTTGGTAAAGACGAGCAAATTGACTGGTTGATGAAGAGAGAACTGGCTGATTAACCTGGTTAGTTGTAAAAATACTTCTTAAAATATCTGATATAACAGCAGTCTGTTCCAAAATCATAAGGTGCTCACCTTTTTGCACCGTGTAATTACAGTTTATATATTTATAGGGTAATATTTTATCATGAGTGCCGTGAATCTGAACAATATTTTCAGGCACTTCAACATTGTCCCAATTTAAAATCGCATCAATTGCCCATTTATTGAAATCGGGATTGCAGTCGCTTATAATTTCCTTATAAATTTTTGTGCC
>DATBFI010000462.1:0-11234 GCA_036558585.1 Chitinophagaceae bacterium | reverse complement strand
TATTGATACAAATGCTCCCGAAATTATTTATGAGCAAAACGGGGAACAGCATAAGTTAACTTGTGATTTTGTGGCTGGTTGCGATGGTTTTCATGGTATATCAAGAAAATCATTGCCTGAAAATAGTTACAAAGAATACAGGAAAGATTATCCATTTAGCTGGCTTGGAATTCTTGCACATGCTGCTCCATCGAGCGATGAATTGATCTACTCGTATGATGAAAGAGGCTTTGCATTGCATAGCCTTCGTTCAGAAAAAGTAAGCCGTTTATATCTCCAGGTTGATAACGATGATAATGTAGGAAACTGGAGTGATGAAAGAATTTGGGAAGAGCTTGCTGCACGTTTAGATACAAACGGTTCTAAACTTAACACGGGTGAAATTTTTGAAAAAAGTATTACGCCCATGCGCAGTTTTATGATTGATAATTTACAGTATGGACGATTGTTTCTGGCCGGGGATGCAGCACATATTGTTCCACCAACAGGTGGCAAAGGATTAAACCTTGCTATTGCAGATATAAGATGGCTTGCTGCTGCATTAATACATTTTTTTAGAAACAACAGTGAACAAAAACTTCAATCTTATTCAGCTGATTGCCTGCGCAGAATATGGCGCGCACAGGATTTTTCCAACTTCATGACATATCTTTTTCATAAACAGGCAGAACACGGTTCATTTGATTACCAGTTGCAAAAAGCAAAGTTTGATTATATACGATTATCAAAAGCGTATGCAACAACTATAGCGGAAAATTATGTAGGGTTGAAGGAGATTTAAGCCTCCCTAAATGGAAGAAATAAAAAATAGTTGAAATGACATTTGTAAAGATAAACGGTGTAACAATTCATTACAGGTTCTTACAGCACTCCCCTTTAGGGGATGGAGGCATAACTTTTCTTTTTATCAATTCTCTCGGTACCGATTTCAGGATATGGGATGAAGTGGTTGATGCGATGAAACAATACGGCAATATTTTATTGTTCGATAAACGTGGACATGGATTGAGTGATGTAGTTGAAAATACAAATGGTTTAAATGATTTTGCAGATGATGTTATTGCTTTGCTCGAATATCTTTCTGTCAAAAAAATTATTCCCGTTGGTTTATCTGTTGGAGGAATGATTGCACAGGTATTAGCCAGTCGTATTCCTGAAAAAATTGAAAAATCAATTTTCTGCGATACGCGGTTTAAAATCGGCAATACACAAATTTGGAATGATCGGATTAACTCAGTAAAAGAAAAAGGAATAACATCGATCTCGGATGGAGTGATGCAAAGATGGTTTTCTGAAAAATTCAGAAATGAAAATGCAGAAAAGGTATTGGGATATAGAAATATGCTGGAACGTACACCGGCATTCGGTTATATTAAAACCTGCGAAGCGATAAGAGATGCAGATTTAACGGAACTCGCCAAACAAATAAAATTACCATCATTATGTGTCGTGGGTTCAGAAGATAAATCAACGCTACCGGAAGAAGTCAGGGACCTTGCAGATTTAATTGAAGGTTCCCGCTATAAAGTGATTGAAGGCTCAGGACATATACCCTGTGTCGATAACCCAAGAGCATTAAGTAAACTGATGATCGAATTTATTAAGTCATGATAAAAAAGTATTTCTCCCCTTTAGGGGATGGGGGCATGTCAGACGAATTATATAATAAAGGCATCCAAACGCGCAGAAGTGTTTTAGGTAACGAATATGTAGATAATGCGGAAAAAAACAAAACAGATTTTGATAAAGATTTCCAGGAATACATTACATCAAATGCATGGGGTTCAATATGGAGCAGACCAGGATTGACAAAACGTGAACGAAGTTTAGTAACCATTGCATTGTTAACAGCATTGAATCACAGGGAAGAATTGGCGATGCACATACAGGCAGCAAAAAATACCGGCACAACAGAAGATGATATAAAAGAGGTTTTATTACAAACAGCTATTTACGCTGGTGTGCCCGCTGCAAATGGCGCTTTTAAAATTGCAAAAGAAATTTTTGAAAGGGATCAAAAAGATGAACGAGTATCAGAAGGTTGATCGTACAACACAACTAACAGATCAACGGAGATCAAAAGCCAATACCGAAAAAATTACAATAATGAACAAGCGGGATTGGTCAGTACATCCACCTTATTTATTTCCGGATTACAAATCAACAGTGCTGCGTGCACCGACAAAACCGTTGATTCCATTAAAGCATACATTGAGTGAGTTAACAGGCCCGGTATATGGTCATGATATGATAGGAAAATATGATAACGACCTGACAAAAAATGCCATTAAAAATGGAGAGCCGCTCGGGGAAAGAATTATTGTAGCCGGAAAGGTAACGGATGAAAATGGAAGACCGGTTCGCGATACGCTTATTGAAGTGTGGCAGGCAAATGCAGCGGGACGTTACATACATAAGGTTGATCAGCACAACGCACCACTTGATCCAAATTTTTTAGGTGCTGGCAGATGCCTCACAGACAATGAGGGCAACTATAAATTTTATACGATCAAACCAGGAGCTTATCCGTGGGGAAATCATTCTAATGCATGGCGGCCAAATCATATTCATTTTTCTCTGTTTGGAAACCATATAACCTCACGACTGGTTACGCAAATGTATTTCCCGGGAGATCCATTGCTTCAATATGACCCGGTGTTTTTAGGAGTGCCGGAAAAAGGGAGAAAATTATTGATCTCTGAATTCAAACTTGACCTAACCGAAGACAGCTTTGCTTTAGGATATGAATTTAATATTGTGTTAAGGGGGAAAAATGAAACTCCGTTTGAAACAAAATAACTATGCGTGAAAATAAATTGCTTCAAACTCCGTCCCAAACAGTAGGGCCTTATTTTGCTTATGGACTTACCTCGCAGCAGTACAGGTATGATCATGCTCAGGTGGCTGATGGTAATTTAATAAAGGATAATAACAACCATGGAGAATGCATTACGATTAAAGGACAGGTGCTGGATGGCGAAGGAAATTTTATTCCTGATGCAATGATAGAAATATGGCAAGCCAATGCAGAAGGAAATTATAATGTGTGTGATTTCAAAGGATTTGGGCGACAGGGAACAGGCACTGACAAAAATGGATATTTTATTTTTGAAACAGTAAAGCCTGGTTCTGTAAATGAAGCGGCACCGCATATTAATGTGATCGTGTTTATGCGCGGCCTGTTGTCGCATGTCTATACAAGAATTTATTTTTCTGATGAAGCTGCTGCAAATCAAAAAGATGAAGTGCTGCGAAGTGTTGATGAAAAAAGAAGGGCAACTTTAATTGCAAAACGATCAGAAAAGAATGGAGTTGAATATATTTTTAACATAAGAATGCAGGGAGAGAATGAGACTGTATTCTTTGATGTATAATCCGGGGAATGAACTACCACTCAATCATCTTCTCAAAATATTTATCCGATGAAGCAATCGCAGCAATTGTTTCAGATGAAGCATTCATTACTAAAATGCTGCAATTTGAAAAAGTGCTTGCAAAAGCACAGGCTTCACTTGAAATAATTCCTAAGCGATCCGCAGATGAAATAAACAATGTATTAAGTAAAATAAAAATAGAGCCTGCTGAACTTGCGGAAGGCACTTTACAAAACGGAGTTCCTGTGCTGACCATTTTGTCACTGATAAAAAACCATCTCCCGGACGAATCTCAAAAACATCTTCACTTCGGGGCAACATCCCAGGATGTAATGGATACTGCACAAGTGTTAATTATCCGCGACGCTATTGCGATACTGGAAGAAAGGGTTAATGCATTAATTGAAGCGCTTACACAATTGTCCGGAAAGTATGGAGATACGCCCTGTATGGCACATACACGCGGACAACAGGCGATGCCCATAACATTTCGAGTAAAAATTAATGCATGGATGCAACCTTTACAAAGACAAATGAAGAGGATAGAAGAAATAAAGGCAAGGATATTAATTGTACAATTGGGCGGGGCAGTCGGAACACTTAATGTATACGGTGAAAAAGGAAAATCATTAGTCGATGCAATAGCAGGTGAACTTAATTTGCAATCATCTTCTTCATGGCATACGCAAAGAGATAATTTTTGCGAATTCACAAATTGGCTTGCCATGCTTACGGGAATATTGGGAAAGATGGGCGCAGATATTTTGGTCATGTCCCAATCAGAAATTAATGAGCTGGTTGAAAGCACACAAGGCGGGGGCAAGAGTAGTGCAATGCCACACAAAAATAACCCGGTATTAAGTGAAGCGTTAGTGGCAATTGCAAACATGAATGCAACCCTGCAGATGCAACAATTGCAAAGTCTCGTTCATGTAAACGAACGTGACGCCACTGCCTGGATACCGGAATGGAGTGCCATTCCGGAAATGCTTATCCACACAGGCACTGCGTTGAACCATGCATTAGCCATCGTGATAAAAATGAAAGTAAATACAGGAAATATGAAAAAAAATGTTGAGGAGTTTTTGAAAAAATCTCATCCTCCACTTCCTTCTGCCTGAGGGAAAGAAGTGGTACTGTTGGTCAAAAAGGCTTTATATTTTTCCACGTCAATATAGTACTCGTTGCATTACACAAGCAACAAAAGAGAGTTGCTTTAGCACGATATGCATAGGTGTGAAACAAGGCAGTGATTATAAAAAGGGTATAAAAATCAATAAGGTGTTCAACAAGAATAAAACTATTTCATGAAAGAATTTTGTGGTCCATTTTTATTAATGATCGCTTTAGCATGTGCTTTACATGTACCTGCGCAAAACGCAAACTGGAAATCTTTGTTCAAAGATCCGCCTGCGGGGTACAAGCCAATGCCCTTCTGGCATATGAACGGCAAGCTTACCAATGAAGGTATCGACAGTCAAATGCGGGATGTAAAATACAAAAGCAATTTCGGTGGTGTGACCGTGTTGCCCGTTTCAGCCCAGTCAGGTTTTGGCAGTAGCAAAATGTACCCGGGCATGGAACCGGCTTATTTGAGTGATGAATATTTTGCCTTATATAAACACATTTTGAATGATGCAAAAAAAGAGGGCTTGAATGTAATATGGTATGATGATCTTGATTTTCCAAGCGGTTCTGCAGGTGGCAGAATGAAAAAATTATATCCTGGTGATACAAGAAAAGTTTTATCAAAAACAGATTCAACCGTTACCGGCTTATCAACGTTAAACATGCAGTTGCCGGAAGGAAAACTTATGGCTGCTGTAGCAATGAATACCCAAACAAAAGAAAGAATTGATGTAAGCAAATTTATTAATGGAAAAAGTTTCAGTTGGAATGTGCCTGCAGGCGAATGGAAAATAATGTTGTTCACATCCAGTGGGATACTAAACAGTAGCGTGACGAATGACATCGCTGTGGATTATTTAGATCCTGCTGCCATTAAAAAATATATTGAGCTAAACAACGAGCAATTTGCAAAACGGTATAAAGATTATTTTGGCACAACTATCAAACAAACATTTTTTGATGATGTAGGTTTCTTCACCGGCAGCGCTCCGGGCGAAAGAACGTGGACAAATAATTTCAATGATAGATTCAGAGCATTATATGGCAAGGACCCTTCACTATATTATCCTGCATTATGGGAAGACATCGGGACCGAAACTGCGGCGGCAAGAGTTGCACTTTTTAATACGCGTGCCATATTATTGGCGGAGGGTTTTCCAAAAATTGTAACAGAATGGTGTGATAAATACGGATTGAAAAGTTCCGGTCATCCACCCGGTAATTATGAAATTCAGCCTGTTGATATGAATGGTGATATTTTAAAATACTACCGCTATCAACATATCCCTCTTATGGACCTGATCGGCTCCTATACTCACGGACGTGAAGGTTTTAAACTCGTAAGTTCCGCTGCTAACCTGTATGACAAACCGGTTGTGGCTGCAGAAATTTATGGAGCTATTGGCGCCTTTGGCGGAGAAAAACTTGATAAGAATATGCTGTATCGTGCTGCGATGGATGTATTTACAAGAGGAATCAATTTCCTTGTGCCGCATGGCATGTGGTATAATCCTGACAGCAATGCAGTACGCATTCCACCGCTCATCTCAGCATATAACCCGGAGATAGGCCCAGAGTTACAGAGATACAATGAATGGGCAGGAAGATCATGCATGATGCTGCAGGGCGGGCAAACCGTTTCAGATATTGCAGTATTTTACCCGATCGCTTCACTCGAAGCATGGTTTTATTTTAATGCAAAACCAAATAAAACTTTTCTGGATTGGGGGAAATTTGTGGCACCCGAAACGGATTATCTCGCCATCAGTGACATGCTGACAAATGAGGTGCATCGTGATTTTACTTTTATTCATCCAGAAATTTTAAGCAGTGAACAATGTACTTTAATAAAAGATGAATTAGTACTGAATAATAAGATCAATAAGCAATCGTACAAAGTTCTGATCCTCCCCGGAGGTAAAGTAATTTCTGTAAAAGCACTCGAAAAAATAAAATCGTTTTATGAAGACGGTGGTAAAGTAATTGCCACTTCAATGCTCCCTTCAAAATCAGCTGAGTTTGGCGAAGACGATAAAGTTGTTGCGCTTATAAAAACTATGTTTCAAATTGATCCGCGAAATGCGATGCCGCAAAACATTACAGAAGTTAAAACCAATGCAAAGGGAGGAGAAGCTGTCTTTATACCAAAAACCTCGGCAGAAATACTATCACAAACGTTTGACAAAATGAATATTATCCCCGATGTAAGTTTTGAAAATAATCCACAGCCAAAAAGCGGCAACGGAGTATTGAGTTACATTCATAAAAAGAAAGACGGAAAGGATATTTACTTTTTTGAAAATTCCACCGATGATGAAGTAAATACTTATGTTACAGTACGAGGAAAGATAAAACCCACGTTATGGGATCCGCATGATGGTACTATTTCAACAATCAGCGATATAACATCGGTAACAAAAGGAACTGAGATATATACGCGTTTCCCTTTAAAATTATCTGCGATCAATTCCATGTTTGTAGTGGGAGAATAGCAATGTGTATGTGCCCTGCAGTAGAATATGAATTAAACTTTTGTTCTGTTCCAGGTGGACATTTTGAGCTAAGGTTCACAGCAAAACACAATAAAATAATTTAATGACTCTTTATCTCATGTTTAGTGTTCCTGCTCATTAATATTCAAATCGGTAAAAACTTAAATTTATTCACTTTAAATTTCCCTTTAGGGGTTAGGAGTATGAAACAAGTCCCACAAATAACAGCAGAACAAGCGGCAGCATTAGTAAAAAGCGGAGACACGATTTTTGGAGGCGGATTTGGTATGACGGGTAATCCTGTTCATCTTTTACATGCACTTTCAAAAACGCAAACAAAAAATTTAACCTATATCGGCAACAATGTAGGGGAGCCAAATCTGGGTGGAGGTAAATTGTTGCTGAACGGACAAATAAAAAAAATGATCGGCTCTTATTTTACCAGCAATCCTGATGCAGTAAAGGCGGCACAAAGTGGCGCAGTTGAATATGAATTATTGCCGCAGGGAACGTTGGCAGAAGCTATTCGTGCAGGCGGTGCAGGCATCGCAGGATTTTATACGCCAACATCCGCAGGAACTGTAATTGGAAAAGAAAAAGAGGTAAAAATTTTCGAAGGCAAAGAATATGTTTTTGAAAGAGCACTGCATGCAGACGTTGCCTTTATTCGCGCCTGGAAAGCAGATACTGCAGGAAACTTAACGTACAGGATGACCGAACAAAATTTTAATAAGGCAATGGCAACGGCAGCAGGCATTGTTGTGGCAGAGGTTGAGCATATTGTTGCCGTTGGCGAAATTGAACCGGAAAATATTCACACACCATGTTGCTATGTTGATTACATAGTACAGGCCCATATTACGCCTGGCTATCTTGGTACGTCAGCATCTGTAAAATCAAGCAGCAAAAAAGTGGATGATGCAAGAATGAATATGGCAAAAAGAGCTTTTAAAGAATTAAGAAAAGGAGATGTGGTAAATCTTGGTATCGGCATTCCGACACTTGTTGCAGATTTGATAGCGCCTGAAGACGGAATCATTCTTCATACTGAAAATGGAATGCTTGGAGTAGGTCCTGTTCCTGGTGATGATGCGGGGGCAATGCACTATCCCGTGAATGCGGGTAAAGTTCCGGTCACCGCACTACCCGGCAGCAGCTATTTTGATAGTGCTGATTCATTTGCCATGATCCGTGGAGGTCATATTGATGTAGCAATTATGGGCGGATTAGAGGTGGATGAAAATGCGAGCCTCGCCAATTGGGCTGTGCCGGGAAAAACTTTACTCGGCGTAGGTGGCGCAATGGACCTGGCGAGCGGTGCAAAGAAACTGATTATTACAATGACGCACACCAACAGTGACGGAAGTTCAAAAATTGTTCCTGAGTGCACATTGCCCCTTACAGCAATGAATGCGGTTAATATGATCATTACGGATCTTGCTGTCTTCACTTATTGCGGGAACAGGCTAACACTCATTGAACTTATGCCGGGCGCCACTTTGGAAGAGGTTAAAAATAAAACAAGCGCAGTATTTAATGAGCGTATAAAATAAAACTTACTCAAAAAAAAATTTATGCAGATTTATTTGGACGTGGTAAAAAGATCGTGTTCCGTTGTAGAAATCCTCCGCAGTAAAGAGATCCCATCTCAATAAAGAAAACGCTGCCTGTATTGAAAAAAACTTATCATCATTTCTGATAAACAAAAAAAGATTTCCCTAAATCCTTGCATTTGCAGAAATTATTTATACCTTGTTGGATTGCTCCCAGACTTTAAAGTGAATAACCCCTGCACATATTGTACTCTGTTTAAAAATAACTCCCTTCCAATAACATGGATCTTCACTAAAACCATATCTGCTACAGGAAAAAGTATTTTATCCGGCCTCCTGAAGCACAGGATCTAGTTATAAAAACTTTCACGGCTCAGCAGTATTTTCAAAACTAAAGACGGCGTATAATTACTAAACCAGCTAAAAATTATTTCTTTTATTAAGAATCAAACTGCCTTTTATTCTAAACTAAACTCATATACAACACCCATTGACTTACACCTTCAGTTTATTATCCGGTATTCTTTAATACATACAACAGCACATTAATCAAGTCCCCGGAACTGTTCCGAATTATAAAGCTATTGCAACATACAGTTCAGGAAAATCGCAAACCGAAATTCTGGCTGGTAAAAAAAAATTATCAAACAAGGGTCACAATTCCGGGGAAACGGGAATATAATAACACTACTGCTATACCAATTGATTACCATCCTTTAGGAATTATCCGACATCCCTTCTCCCAAACAGACCATTGCACACGTATATATGGCATTGTTAGTTAATTAAAACATAGAACATGAAAACCAAAACTTTACTCGGACATACTGCAGTTTCAAATTGTAAACCATATTCTTTAGTTATTCGATTTTCCAAAACTGATATAGCTAAACATGTTATTATTTTTTTCGAAATCACTTTATATACCCTTTTTTGTCTTTCGGGATATATGAGTAACGCACAGGTATTATACGGTACAAGTATCCAGGGAGGAAGCCTTGGCGGCGGCACCATTACAAAATTTCAATCTTCGAACAATACTTTAATTGCAAAAGTCAATTTTGAAAATAACGGTCAAAATTCTCAGTATACTCAATTTGTCCAGACACCTAATGGAAAACTCTACTGCGTAACATCAGATGGAGGAAGCAAGGGGTATGGTATAATTTTTTCATTTGATCCTGTTTCTTCCGTTTACGCCAAACTTAAAGATTTCAACAACACAGACGGAGCCCGTCCCAGGGGCAAACTCGTATTGGCATCTGATGGAAAGCTATATGGAACAACCTTTCTAGGGGGAACTAATGACTATGGCGTTATATTTTCCTGGGATCCCTCTTCTTCTTCGTACACCAAACTTATTGATTTTAATGGTACAAACGGCCGTGGACCCAGTAGCTTAATTCCAGCTTCAGACGGCAAGTTATATGGCGTCACTATCAATGGCGGAAGTAATAATAAAGGTGTTGTCTTTTCGTTTGATCCGGCTTCTTCCACGTATACAAAATTGAAAGATTTTGCGGGACCAGAGGGCAGTGGCCCTGTAGGAGGGTTAATCCAAGCCTCCAATGGTCAATTATATGGAATGACAAATAGCGGTGGAAGCAGCAATAATGGTGCAATCTTCTCTTTCGATCCCTCTTTATCCAGTTATACAAAGCTGAAAGATTTCGATGGTACAAATGGCAAAAATCCTTCTGACCGGGTAATCCAAGCTTCAGATGGAAAATTATACGGAATGACAACTGGAGGTGGAAGTAGTAATAATGGTGTTATTTTTTCTTTCGATCTTTCAACTTTAGCTTATTCCAAACTCAAAGACTTTGACGGCTCAGCCAGCGGAAGTTCTCCGAATGGAAGCCTTATTCAGGCTTCCGACGGAAAATTATATGGCTTAACAAATTCGGGAGGGGCTCGTTTCAGAGGTGTAATGTTTTCTTTTAATATCAGCTCTTCTACTTTTACAAAACTTATCGATTTTAATGAACTAAACGGAAGTTATCCTAACGGAACTTTATTTCAGGCCTCTGATGGCAAGCTGTATGGTCTAACTCCGGGAAGCGTTGGTTTTGGAATCGTTTTTTCCTTTTCTCTTTCTACTTCCACCCTTACAGTTTTGCATGAGTTTGCTGAAAACGATAATGGATTATTCGCTTATGGAAGTTTAATAAAAGCCTCCGATGGAAAATTGTACGGAATGACGGGATATGGCGGAAGTAACGGTGTGGGGGTTATCTTTTCTTTTGATCCAGTCTCTTCTATGTATAATAAATTAAAAGATCTTGATTTGGCTGGTGGAAGCAGCCCACACGGAAGTTTAATGCAGGCTTCGGATGGGAAATTGTATGGAATGACCTATCGAGGAGGAAGTAATGATTTAGGTGTAATTTTTTCATTTGATCTCTCCACTTCAATTTATACGAAACTAAAAGATTTTAACTCCCCCGATGGTGCCTTTCCTTTCGGGAGCCTGATCCAGGCTGCGGATGGAAAATTGTATGGAATGACTTCATCAGGTGGTACGTCGGGAGGGGTTATTTTTTCTTTCGATCCTTCTTCTTTAACGTATACAAAACTTTATAACTTTACAAGCACTGATGGCTATCAACCAAATGGAACTCTGATTCAGGCCACAGATGGAAAATTATATGGAATAACACACAGCGGTGGAAACAATTTTTATGGCA
>DATBFI010000461.1:0-6505 GCA_036558585.1 Chitinophagaceae bacterium | reverse complement strand
ATATTATTAGTGGAAGAAATTCGTATAACTAAAACATCTATTTCTTCTACAGAAACCAAAGAAATTACACTTCGCAAAGAGGAAGTTAAAATAGAACGCAGCTAACATTTTCATCTCATAAAAAATTTCAAAATTACATATTAAGAGGAGGTAACTATGTCAAACACAGTAATAGCTTTATTTAGCAATTCAAACGAAGCCAAACAAGCAGTTGATGAATTAATTAACAATGGTTTCCAACGAACTGATATCGATATTTCAAATAATATTTCGGGAGATCGAACATATGAAAATAGTTCCAGGGACACCGTTGAAAAAAGTGGTCTTTCCCGTTTCTTTAGTTCACTGTTTGGAGAAGATGAATCAGATAGGTATACTTATGTAGCAGAAAAAAATAGTTATGTTGTTACGGTGCATGCTCAAAGTATGGAAGATGCGCAGAGGGCAGCAAACATACTTGATGATTATGGTGCCCTGGATGTAAATGAAAAAGCATCAGAGTATGGGTATAGTCCCAATACCAGCATAGCCAATAAACAGAATATGGATTTAAGGTCAGGCAACGATTCTACTTCTATTCCCGTTGTAGAAGAGAATATTCAGGTTGGAAAAAGAGAAGTTGAAACAGGAGGTGTACGTTTAAAAAGTCGTATTGTAGAAAAACCTGTAGAAGAAAGTTTAAGATTAAGGGAAGAAAAGGTTACTGTAGAACGTACTCCCGTTGACAGGAAGGCTACAGATGCGGATTTAACTAATTTTCAGGAACAGGAAATTGAAATAACAGAGCATGCTGAAGTGCCCGTTGTTTCAAAGGAAGCACGCGTTGTGGAGGAGGTGAAGCTTAATAAAGAAGTAGAGCATAGAGATGAAACAGTTAAAGAAACAGTTCGAAAAACAGAAGTAGACGTCGAAAATCTTGAAAGAAAAGAGGAAAAAAACTTAAGAAATAAGAAAAAATAGATAAACTATAATGTTTTAAAACAACAATCTTGATCAGCTGCAGTGGTTGCTTACAAAGGCAACCACTTTTTATTTTACAAATACTATAGGGGTCTTTAATCTTGCTTTAATCTTTTTTTCAAAACAGACTTCTCCGTTAATTCCTCCTGTTCTGATTTGATCATCAATTGTTTTGTTGGATCAATAGCAAACCAAAGCAGGAAGCCAATAAATAAGACACCTGCTACTAAAAAAAGCGGATAGTTGAAGTTATGTGTAATATCTGCGATCTTGCCAAAGACAATAGCAAGAAAAAACGCACCCATTTGTCCGAAAAAATTCATGGCACCCGTAACTGTTCCGGAATTGTTACGTCCTATATCGGCACATACACCATAAGACGACATTACACCAAAGGAATAAAAACCATTGGCCCCGATCAAACAGGCGGCGGTGATATTCTTTTGCAATATCAACGCGCCAAGTAATATAAGTAAACCGCACATACCAATACCCGTCATCCCAATAAAACGTCTGCCAAATCGTAAGCCCTTTTTCCTTACCATCCAGTCAGCAGCGAATCCACCCAACAATAAGCCTATAATACCAACAATAAATAATAAAAAAATGATCGACTTATTCTCATTTTCAGAAAAATGCCTGCCCTCCTGTAAATAAAGCGGCATCCATGCAATAAAAAAATAATTTGCCCACTGGAAACAGAAATACATACCCATTAACGCCCACAACGTTTTGCTTTTGAAAATAAATTTCCAGGGAATAAGGTGCTGCTGATCACTGTGGCGACAGTTTGCTTTTATAAGCTGCTTCTCTTTTTCAGAAATATGTTTCATCTCCGATGGAAAATTTCGGAACCATACATAACAAATCACTACCCAAACTATACCAATGGCACCATTCACATAAAATGGCATTTGCCATCCATAAGCCACAGCCAGCGGAATAATAATGAGCGGGGCGATTGCAGAACCTATTTGAGACCCGGTACCAACCCATATTAATGCCCTTCCCGTTTCATTCACAGGAAACCACCGGGACACAACAATTAAACAATTAGGATAAGTGCCGGACTCCCCTACCCCAAATAAAAAACGCATAATAAGCAATGACACAAGACCTGTTGCCAAACCTGTTAGTACAGTAAACAAGGACCACCATAAAACAATACGAATAAAAACGGCACGAGGACCAATACGATCACCCAATGCACCTGATGGAATTTCAAACAAAGCATACGCAAGTGCAAAGGCGCCTAATACCCAGCCAAACTGTTCGTTGGTTAGGGAAAGATCTGTTTTAATTCTTACACCAACAATAGAAATGCAAATACGGTCGAGATAGGTAAGCGTTGTTAAAGAACAGAGCAATACTAATACGCGATACCTGTATGGAATTGCTTTCAGCATTATTCTTTTAAAATAAAAAAATTACAAATAAACATTGTAATCTTATTATTTATTTTTTGTGCTCATCAGATCTTTATCAAAAGCGCTCAAAAAAGAAGAACCATCCCGGGCTAATTTAATGCTTGCAACTCCAGTTCCTCTGTTACTTTGGTTATGTCTTTTAAAAGTTTTTGGATTCTTTCCTGTTCCGTCAGCTCCCTCAATAAATTCGTCAGACTTCAATAAAAAAAAGTGTTCTATATTTTTAAATACAGAACACCTTATTCCACAGAACATTAAATTATTTCATTTTACTCTCGGCGAAACATAAGACCGGCGGCAGCCAAACCCAACATTGCTGCAGTTACAACAAGCCCGTATTTACCATCACGGGGTTGATGGAATGCTACATTTTTTTCTTTCAGCTTAATGGCTGTAAGCATTCGCCCTTTAGGAAGGTATTGGGAAGAGAAATAGTAGAGGCTTAAACTTGCATGAACATTATTCTTTTGCAGATCAAGAATATCCTTTACCGGAATTGACATGGATGCATCGTTACCGGTTGCATCTGCAAATTTCCATTCTTTTAAAACCTTGTTTTGCTCGTCTTTTATAAGAATGGTTCTTCCCTTCCCCACCGTTCCGCAATGACTGTAATAAATTATGAGGTTATCTTTAGAATTTGTTTTATCCAGTTGAAGACTGCTTACATCAACCCCCGATTGTCCAACATACTTCTGTGTAATTAGTTTATCATTCAGGTATATCTCATACTTGTCTCCACCTGCTTTACTTATAAAAGAAAATGTGGTTAAACATATCACAATGAATGTGAAAGTTTTTGCCAGTGCAGATTTTAAATTAGTGTGTAGCATACAATAAATTTTTTTGGTTAAGAATATGATAGCGCTGAAAATATTTTCATCACAAAAGAAAACAATACGGCAGGCAGAAAACAAATTGTATGACCACTGGAATGAAATGCTTGATATTATGCAATAAAGTTATCGCCATAAGGAATTAAAATGAGATCGCAAGCACTTACACTATTCATGCCATATGAAAATGAGGCCAAAAGTGTAGAATATCTGCACAAATATTTCATTACTTACCTCAGATCAACAGACTTATAATGCAACATATTTGGCATAGATTTAGATTTAAAACCAGTAGTTCGTTTATGCAAGGGGTGGTTAGAATTAATCTGAGAAAATACCCATACCATCTGATCTGGGTAATGCCAGCGAAGAGAGCATAAATGATGAGACCCTGGTTCGCGCCAGGGTCTCTTTTTATTGTTGTAATGATCAAACAAACTAACTCTCAAACCAAAAACCTGCTATCTTATAAGCACGGTTGTTCCTTTTTGAAAAATTTTTTTGCCGGTATCCAGGTCAGTGTATTCGAGCATCCAAACATATACACCAGAAGGTTGTTCAATACCGTTAAAAGTGCCATCCCATTTATGTGTCCAGTCTTTTGTTTCAAATAATTGCTGACCATATTTATTAAAGACCCTGAATTGAAGGTGTGTTGCCTTATATGCGTTTAATGGAAAGAGATAATCATTCTTCCCATCATGGTTTGGGGTGAATGCCGTTGGCACAGCAATGTAGCAATTGCTAATTACCTTGATATATTTTACTATCGTATCAGTACAAAGCTTATTACTTTGAACAATAAGACGAACCGGAAATAACCTTTCTCTTTCTGTTGTTGCATAATATTGCGCCGGTGGATTTTGCTGTTCACTTTTGTTGCCATTTCCAAATTCCCAGTTCCACCCGATAATATTTCCCAGGCTCGTATCTTTAAAATAAGCAAGATCATTTGGGCAATAAAAATCGGGACCAACAAAATTTGCTTGCAATGTATCATGATTAAGATGAAAATTTTGAACAGTTGTATCGCTGCAAAAACCATTGGTCACAATCAATTGAACACGCTTGTCGCCAAAGGTGTAATAGTTAATAACAGGATTTTGCTGGGTGCTGGTTTGAGCACTGTCAAAGGTCCAGTTCCACTGTGTTATACTGCTTCCTCCGTTATTGAAATAATCAATTTCATCGCTTTGGCAACCTTCAATCAATTTGTAAGTGAAATCTGCTGACACCGTATCTTTTACACTAAAACTGATAGTTGCTCCGGCAATAGTTTCTTCACCGCATTCATCAATAACTGTATTGCCATCAGTTCCGGTTTTAAGCTGAATAGTATAAGTACCGGCATGTACAATCGGCGTTGATAAGTGCACCTTTATTATTTTGCTTAAACCACCCTCGCAAATGCCATCCGCACTCGTTATTGTTACCGGATATGGACCTGTTATTGTAAAATCCGATCCATTTGCCGCTATACTGCTGCATCGAATATTTTTTCTGAATGGTATTTGCAAAACACGTGGAGCGCAGTTTACAGGAGCAAGGCTGTCGAGCGGTGTGGGCTGCCTTCCATAAACTGTAAAATTAACAGTACTGCCAACAGGTATTTCCCTGTCGCAGTTATCAAGCAAAGTATTTTGATCGGAACCATTTTGTATAGCAAGCTGGTAGTTGCCGGGCTGAAGGGGAACATCAAGAGTTATTATAACAGAATCCATGTCAAAACCAGCATTGCAGCCAAAGCCGGTAGCTGATTTAATTTTTGAAGTTACACCGGGTACTGCGAAATCGCTTCCGTTGGCAGCCAGGCTGCGACATTTCATTTTTTTATTCAACTTAAGGCGAATTTGCGACCCATCGCAACTTGTTTCTGCTCCAAGCATACCAGGACTTGTCGGATCAGTTATCACTGCAGTTCCTTCCGTGAACTTAAGCTTGTAGCCACTTTGATTATCTCCAAAAAAATGGCTCACAAGCAAAAGATAATCATGACCCTGCTCTATAAAAGGCATAGTACTAAACAGCGGTTGATTAGGGTGTTGGGGAGTTGTTGCACAAACATTTGCTTGTGTTCCCTGCGGGGAAGCTCCGGTAATTCCTGTGCTTCCCGACCAGTTACAAGCTACAAACAGTGAATCATTCGTATAAACGTCATTAGGACTGTGACCTGTAATATCAAACAATTGCCAGTCATAATCGTCACCTAAATTTTCCGGCTCAAGAACAAATCCTAATGTTCCGGACGTAAAGCATGTGAATTTATACCAATATGGATTTAGATCAGATAAAGTCACCTGGTCAACTCCATTACAAGGTCCGGGGATCACATTTCCCCCACAAACCGGAACGGAACCCTGATAAAATGTGTCAACACCACAAACGGGAAAAGCAGTAGAGGGTTTTTGACCAAGAGAATCGCAAGTTTGAGCAATTACGACATCGGTAACAAAAAACGAAACCAATATAAGCAGTGAGTGTTTTAACCGATGCATAATGTTATGACAGTATAATATTATTAGAACGTTGCAATGTTTAGCGTTATTTTTATTTACGTTATTTAATGTTGTTTATATGCAGATTCAAAACAATTTTTGGGCAAATCAAGATTTAAAAGTATACCTGTTTGCTGCCTTAAATAAATAACAAAGCGTTAAAGTGCCCGGCTGATACCCCCGGATGGAAGTAACATAATAGCAAGCGTTATGAAAGCGCCAAAGTTGATCAAAAAAATTATTAAAGAATAATAAGCAATTATTTTATTGGAACCATTTTTAAACACACCGGCGATGGCACATCAATTTTAATGTTGGTATCCTGCAATATGCCAAAATTTTTATTGATAACAAATATTTGAATATTGTTACTGTCGCGGTTTGCAACGAGTAAAAATCTTCCTGTAGGATCTATCATAAAATTACGTGGATGCTGACCAACTGCCTGGTGGCCATTCTCTGCAAGTTTGCCATCAGTTGATACTTTAAACATGGCAATATCGTTTTCTGTAACGCGGTTTGAAGAGTATGCAAACCTGCCATCAGGTGTCACATGAATATCTGCACTGCCTTTATCTCCTTTTCCTGTCGTGTTATCGGAAGCAATAGTTTGAATTTCTGTAAGTGCGCCGTCATTATAACCGTATACTATAATTTTTCCTGATAGTTCATTTATAAGATATGCGAATTTACCATTGGGATGAAATGCAAAATGACGGGGCCCACTGTTATCAGGCAATTCATAATAAGGCGGATCCATTGCTGTTAGAGGGTTCGCAGCCTCGGT
>DATBFI010000460.1:0-4624 GCA_036558585.1 Chitinophagaceae bacterium | reverse complement strand
AAGAATAAAAAGAAAAATTGAATTTAAAATGAAAGAGCTACTGTACTTTTTTTGATTTCGAAATACTTGCAAATTCATCTCTTTTTTATTAGAAACTGTTATACAGTTTTATCCGGGTGTAAACTTCATGGCTGGATCCACTTACTCTACAGCCAGGTTAGAGCTATGAGCTTTCCTAGGTCAAATCATTTAAAAACAGAAACAAGTCAGTTATTTTGTAAACATAAAAAAGTTTTATTGGTATACAAAATATTTTTGAAACTTACCCTGTCCGGAATGAAATATTTCAGATCATTATTTCAGCCTTATCATGAAATTAGGAGAATCGACAAGGACAACGGATGAATTTATACTTGTGGGTAGATAAATAATATAATCGACAACGCAACATCAATGATGACCCGCTTACAAATTTTACAAAGTGTATGAATTAACGAAACACACCGAATAAACGGCAAAAAAAGATGTCAAATTGATTAAATGAAATTGTTTCCCATAATAGTTACGATTAATTGTCACGCCTAAACACGCGAACAATATCTTATCAAGCGATTCCAAAATATTTTCATTTTCGATCAAAGGCGTAAAGCAGGTGCCATAAACAGTACTGTTACGATTTGTGAGGAGAAGAATTCTATCGTGGAATAACTGCTGGATTGAGTCTTAAAAATATTTCTGAAACAAAAATTGAGCTTAGGAAAAAGGGCACAATTTTTACTCAAGGCTCAATGTTTCCATCTCGCCACGTTTAAGGTGTTTGACAAGAACCTTTTCAGCCTGCTCAATATTGCCAGCTTTGAGCGATTCAACAATCTTTCTGTGTTCACTATCGGTTTGCTCGAAGTCATTCATACTCGTATATTTTTTGCCAATTTTCCAGTGGAAAAGCGGAATATGGGATGAATGATATAACCGCAGCAGTTTTGCGTTGCCCGAAAACTCGACAAGCAATTCATGAAATTTCATATCGGCTTCCAGGGCTCCGCCATGATACCCCTTAGAATACATGTCTCTGAAGTCATCACAAATCTTGTCCAGCGTTTCAAGATTGGCTTTTTTAATTTTTTTATGTGCAAGCCGCAAAGCTCCCAATTCTAAAATCTCTCTCAATTCACGCACCTGGTGCACATCTTCGGGCAATAATGGCTTAACAAAATAGCCGCCCTTTTCACCCAAAACTACAAGATCTTCTCCCAAGAGCCTGGTTAGTGCTTCCCTGATGGAAGCCCGGCTCACCCCTAAATTTTCGGCCCATTCATTTTCTTTAAGTCGCTTATTGGGCGGGATTTGGTTGCTTAAAATTTTTTTTCGAATTTCTGTAAACGACTTATTAGCGAGTGAATCATTTTTCATAAAAATTTTTGTTTACAAGAATTAGCGTTATTTTGTAAACATTATTTATTGTTTGAATAAAAGTAATAAAAAGCAATGCTTTTAGAAAAAAACAAAAACCAATTTGAGGAGATTTTATCTGAAGGCAAAAAATACATTGCCGGAGGTGTGGTATCTCTAAACAGGAAAGTAGATCCCCCGATAATTTTTGAGTCAGGGAAAGGCAGTAAGATTTGGGATGAGAATGGAAAAGAATATATCGACTATCACGCTGCCTTCGCGCCATTCCTTCTCGGTCATAATAACGATGAAATAAACAGGAAAGTAATAAACGGCATTATACAAAATAAATCGTTGTTTGGCAGCAGCACCAACGAGCTGGAAATTAACCTGGCAAAGAGGTTATGCAATCTTATTCCTTCCCTGGAGTTGATTCAAATTACTAATACGGGCAGCGAAGCTACCGCTCATGCAATCAGGTTAGCGCGGGCTTATACCGGTAAAGATCACATTATTCTGATGGTTGGAGGTTACAATGGCTGGCACAATGACGTGGCCCGCCAGGTACTGCCGAGCCTCGAAGAAATCGGATCAAGAAAATCTCCGGGTGAATATCTTTTTTTCCCTGCATCAGCGGGCATCCCTGCTTCCATGATAGAACTTATTCATTGCGTGAATTTCAATGATCTCGAGTCAGTGGAATACATCATGAAAAAATACCCGGTTGCATGCGTGCTTACAGAACCGGTGTTGCAAAATGTTGGCGTGGTATTACCTAAGGCCGGCTATCTGCAGGGATTGTTTAATCTGTGCGAACAGTACAGTACGGTCTGTATTTTCGATGAAGTGAAAACAGGTTTCCGCTCTGCTTTGGGCGGTTATCAAAGCATTGCTAATGTAAAACCACATCTATCAGTATTCGGAAAAGCAATTGCAAATGGATATCCCATTGGCGTCATTGGAGGTAAAAGAGAGATCATGGAATTGTTTGATGCCAAAGATGCCGCCAAAAGAGTGCTGATTGCGGGGACATACAACGCTCACCCGATAAACACTATAGCCGCCATAGCAACCATAGACATTTTGCAGAACCCTGAAGTATACAGGCAAATATCTTATGTAAGCAGACTTTTGTATGAGGGGCTCGAATCCTTATTTGCTGAAAAAGGAATACCTGCTGTAGTCGCAAGAAATGAGTCAGCATATTGCGTTTATTTCTGTGATAAAGCACCCCTGGATGCACATGATATTTTGATACATCATGACTTTGAATTTGACCTTCGCCTGAGGCGACTCCTGATCGATGAGGGCATTTATCAAATACCAATTGCATGCAAACAAAATTCGATCAGCTATGCTCATTCGGAGGAAGATATCTATAAGACTCTCCAAAAGCATAAAGAGGCTTTAGAGCAATTCTAATAATATCCCTCATCGGATTTTTAAACATTAAACCAAACATGCCACGCAACAGAAAATTTTTAATCATTCTCATTGTCCTGGTCCTGGCTAAATGTTCTGCGAAGATTGAACCGGCTGTCTACGAAGGATTGAACGAATCCATTATTCACTCAAGCAAAAACTCAGTTGTAAACGATACCATCGTCTATCACGCCGTGCACGTGAATCAGGATGGAAATATCTTGCCCTGGTACTCTCCTGATCCCGCAACAGCATATACTGATGTATTAAGGCGGGTATGGCAATTCTGGAAAAACATGGAGATCGATTCCAACGGGGAAAAATATTACATGAATCACCAGGTATGGCGTCCCAATCATGATAAACGAGGCTTGGGCGGAGATCAGTTAATGATGGCAATGTCTTCCTGGGACCTGTACTATAACTATACTGGTAATGCTGACCTGGTACAAAACATGAAGTACATAGCAGATTATTATCTTGATCATTCTTTATCCGATCCTAACAGCGCGTGGCCTTATCTGCCTTATCCATACAACACAAATGTTGAATCCGGCATCTACGACGGCGACATGATTCTTGGAAAAGATTTTTTGCAACCTGATAAAGCCGGGTCGTTTGGTTTTGAGCTTGTGAAGTTGTTCAAGAAAACAGGGGATGAAAAATATTTGGATGCCGCGGTAAATATAGCTAATACCCTGGCGCAGAAAGTGCAAGCCGGAGATAGCTCTCATTCCCCCTGGCCTTTTAAAGTAAATGCAAAGACCGGTGATACAGGGCTGATCGTATTAGACCAGGTAGTATGGTACGAAGGCATGGATAAAGATGTTCACAGGCAGAACAGAAAGACAATGCAGTCAACTTATACTTCAAACTGGACTGGCACACTGGAGCTCTTCAATCAACTCATCTCTTTGCACCAAGGTGACACGGCAGCCTATAAAAAGGCTTTCGACATCGCTATTAACTGGATGAAAAATTTTCCGGTCAAAACAAATAAGTGGGGACCCTTTTTTGAAGACGTGCCACGCTGGTCGGATACACAAATAAACGCCATCACTTATGCCATGTATTTACTGGAGCATCCCGAAGTTGATCCTCAGTGGAAGCAAACTGTGAAAAATATTTTCACCTGGGTACACAAAGAACTTGGAGACAAGGAATTTATGAAGTATGGGGTGGAAACAACAGATGAGCAAACTGCCTATCGCGTGCCGGGCAATAGTCATTCGTCGCGTGAAGCATCTGTTGAACTGATGTATTGGGAAAAAACCGGTGACACTTTCTATGTTCGAAACGCTGTTCGCCAATTGAACTGGGCAACGTATATGGTGGATGACAATGGGAAAAATTTTTATCCGACTAATGACGTGTGGATGACCGATGGCTATGGAGATTATGTACGCCATTACCTGCGGGCGATGGCTGCCGCTCCGCAATTGGCGCCAAATAACGAAGATCATCTGCTGCGTACTTCCTCTATAATAAAAGAAATTCATTATTCTACGCAACAGATCAGTTACACAACTTTTGATGAGTCCTCCCTTGAAAAACTGCGGTTCACTTCAACACCAAAAGAAATCAAAGTGAACGGAAAGGAATTAGAACAAACCGAGGGTAAAGATGTTGAAGGTTGGTCGTGGCAGACCCTGCCTAAAGGCGGCATCCTGACCGTTCACAAAGCACATGGGACAACGGTACAGATATTAAAATGAGATTTTGCTTAATGTTATCAAATATGGTAAGAGAAAAGAATTATTTATAATTCCGGCGGGAAACCTTATTACCTTAATAACATGACGGCAAAAGCCTGGAACAACCTTATTAGCTTATTTTCACACATGTTTTCTTATAAGGTAATAAGGTGCTT
>DATBFI010000459.1:0-3428 GCA_036558585.1 Chitinophagaceae bacterium | reverse complement strand
GCATACAAGTGCATCATGCAAAACTTTGGTTTGCCGGAAAAAATAATAACTGGAAGCTGGCAGATTTTGAGATACACGAAATAATGGAGGCAGTTGAAGATATCCGGCACTACAACCGGGAAAGGGAAGAGGTGAAAGAATTACCAATGCTGCAGCCAGCCCTCGATAGTGTTAGTAATGCAATCAATAAACAGGATAAAAATTTATTCAATAAAGATTTTATTATTCTCACGAATACCTGTAACAATTGCCATCGCGCTGTACATTATGAATTTAATATGGTAAAAATTCCTGAAACCGCTCCTTACTCAAACCAGGAGTTTAAATATCAAAACGATGCAACAAAAAAATAGCCTCAACCTGAATATAAAGAGAAGCTAAATGACAAGAAAATATTTGTGTTCCAGTAAGTGACAACGAAAAGTCAAATATTATTCCTTAAGCTGATGACATAAAGAATATTTTATTTAAACGGTCTCTCTAATAAACACTTAATTTTAAAGCGATCTTAAATAAACCAATATGTTTGCCGTTGAAAGTTATACAGTAGCCATTTTTTTTTGCATTATTACAATGCTTTGCTGGGGCTCATGGGCCAATACCCAAAAATTAGCTGCAGGTTCATGGCGCTTTGAATTATTTTATTGGGATTATACTATCGGTATTTTACTATTTACCCTTCTGTTTGCTTTCACATTGGGAAGTTTTGGCAGTGCAGGAAGAAGTTTTACAGATGATCTCCAACAGGCTGATGCAAAAAATATATTGTCCGCTTTTACAGGAGGCATTGTTTTTAATCTTGCGAACATATTGCTTGTCGCTGCTATTGCAATTGCCGGAATGGCCGTCGCATTTCCGGTAGGTATTGGTATTGCCCTTGTACTTGGCGTAGTTGTAAATTATATTGATCGGCCGGAAGGCAATGCTGTATTACTTTTTTGCGGTGTTGCGCTAATTGCGGCAGCAATTATTCTTAATTCTGTTGCTTACAAAAAAGCAAGTGCCGGAAATCAAACAACATCAACAAAAGGATTAGTAATATCCGTTGTAAGTGGTTTACTGATGGGCTTGTTTTATCGTTTTGTGGCGCACTCAATGTTTAGTGATTTTTACAATCCGGAAGCAGGCAAACTTAGTCCTTACACAGCAATGGTTTTTTTTGCGGTTGGCATTTTCGTCAGCAACTTTATATTTAATACTTACCTCATGTATAAACCTTTTGTTGGTGAACCTGTTCCAGTAAGAGATTATTTCAAGGGTGGCTTTCGCAATCATTCTATTGGTATTCTTGGTGGAATCATTTGGTGCATCGGCATGTCATTTAATATAATTGCATCAGGAAAAACAAGCCCTGCAATCTCATATGGATTAGGACAGGGAGCCACCGTCGTGGCAGCGATCTGGGGCATTTATATCTGGAAAGAATTTAAACACGCATCATCCCGAACACACATGTTGCTTAACCTGATGTTGTTATTGTATATTATAGGCTTGGCATGTATTATTTTTACAAAGTTGTGAGTGGTGAGTAGCGAATGTTGAATTGTGAACCTGTTTACTCACAACTTACTACTCACCACTTACGCAATTATAAACCTAAGAGTATGAATAAAATTGTTGTCATCGGGAGCATCAATACGGATATGGTGGTACGTACTGCTCATATTCCTGCACCGGGTGAAACAATTTTAGGAAGTTCTTTTTTTATAACGGGTGGTGGCAAGGGAGCTAACCAGGCAGTTGCGATTGCAAAACTTGGGGGACATGCCTATATGGTTGGTAAGGTGGGAAGCGATGTTTTTGGTGAACAGGCCATTCTTAATTTGCAATACGAGAATGTTGACACAAATTTTGTGTACACAGACGCACAACATCCCTCAGGTGTGGCGTTGATAGCTGTAGCAGATAATGGCGAGAATAGTATTATTGTTGCATCCGGGGCCAACAGTGCTCTTACCGGCGATGATGTTGCACTTGCAGAGCAGGCCATTGCACAATGTGATTTTGTTATGCTTCAGCTGGAAATACCAATTGATACCGTAGCCGAAGCCATTAACCTCGCAAAAAAACTCAACAAAAAGGTCATACTCAATCCCGCCCCGGCGGCGGCACTTGATGATAAAATATTACAGCAGGTTGACATTATTGTGCCTAATCAATCTGAAACATTTTTAATGACAGGCATAGAAGTAACTGCTATTGGAAATGCGGAAAGAGCTGCAGCATGGTTTCACAATAAAGGAGTAAATACAGTAATTATTACATTGGCTGAGCAAGGCTGCTATGTTTCCGGTTCATCTTTTAAAGATATAGTGAAAGGTTATAAGGTTGATAAGGTGATTGATACTGTTGCAGCGGGAGATACTTTTTGTGGTGCATTGGCAGTTGCTTTATCGGAAGGGAAAACTCTTGCTGATGCTGCAAGGTTTGCTAATATTGCTGCTGCTTTGTCGGTTACAAAGAAAGGCGCGCAGGCATCTATCCCCCTGAAAGCAGAAACAGACGCAATCTTTTTTTCTTAAAATTTTCAAAATGAATATTATTAAATATTGTTGTTTCATTTTACTGCCATGCCTTATGATAATTGAAAGTCCTGCGCAAAAAAAATCTAAACCCGTCTCTATTATTTTTGATTCAGATATCGGGCCTGATTATGATGATGTGGGTGCAATAACATTGTTACATGCCTTTGCTGATCAGGGTGAAGCAAAAATCCTGGCAACAGTTGCCTGCAACAAATATCCAAACGCTGCCGCTGTGTTAAGCGTTTTCAATACTTATTTTAAAAGACCTGATTTGCCAATTGGTGTTCCAAAAGGTGATGCAGCAAATATGAGTGATGAGCAGCACTGGAGCGATTCAATTGTTGCAAGGTATCAGCATAATATACATTCAAATGACAATGCAGAAGATGCTGTAGAAGTTTATAGAAAAATTTTATCACAACAACCTGATAACAGTGTTACAATAGTAACAGTTGGATTTCTTACAAATCTTGCAAACCTCATGAAATCGCACCCTGATGAATATTCACAACTTGACGGAGTAAAGCTGATAAAACAAAAAGTAAAACGTTTGGTAAGTATGGCTGGCAAGTTTCCCGAAGGAAAGGAATTTAATGTAGAGATAGATTCCGCAGCATCTCAAATAGTATTTGGCAAGTGGCCCACAGAAGTTATTTTTAGTGGTTTTGAAATTGGCGAAAAAATAAAAACAGGTTTACCACTTGTTCAAAATAATGCAATACAGAATAGCCCGACAAAAGATGTATTCAGGATTGCATTGCCCATGGCCGAAGAAGATAAAAACGGAAGAAGCAGTTGGGATGAAACTGCAGTTCTTGTTGCAGTAAAAGGTTATGAACCGTGGTATAGTGTAGAAGCAGGCAGCATTGTTGTAAATGAAGATGGCAGTAATAGTTGGGATAA
>DATBFI010000458.1:0-6490 GCA_036558585.1 Chitinophagaceae bacterium | reverse complement strand
GCTTCATAAATTTCAAGCGGGGACTTTGGAAAAAAATAACCATCTATTACAATAGGGAATCTGCCAAAACCTGCATTGGCAGTCGCTTTTAATAGTTGGTCGGCGGGAATTGCCCGAAGTTCTTTAAGGGAATTAGCCTTTATGCTTATAGCAAAGTCGGCACCGGTTTTCTCTGCATCTTTTAAAGAAACAGTCGGGTTAAGACCAAGCAAGGATCCACTTTCACCGATTGCCCCTGCAATGATATTTTTTGACAATGGAGAAGCCATTTGCGCACTCACGGAAAATGATCCTGCCGACTCTCCTGCAATTGTAATTTTTCCCGGATCGCCGCCAAAAGCCGTGATATTTTTTTGAACCCATTTCAATGCAGCGCTTTGATCAAGCAATCCGTAATTGCCAGATGAATGATTTGGTGATTCTTTTGTAAGTTCCGGATGCACAAAAAATCCAAATATGCCTAACCTGTAATTTACAGTAACAGCAACAATTCCCCGGCGGCCCATACTTTCTCCATCATATCTGGGTTCAGAGCCATCACCGGCCATAAAACCGCCTCCGTAAAAATAAACAAGCACCGGAAGCTGTTCATTACCGGTTTTAGCAGGTGTCCAAACATTAAGATACAAGCAGTCTTCACTCATTCCATTTGAGCGGAAATTCATATCGCCAAATATGGGCAATTGCATTGCACGAGGACCAAACTTGTCTGCTTTACGAATTCCACCCCAATTTTGTACCGGCTGCGGTTCCCTCCACCGAAGATTACCGACAGGAGGTGCCGCAAAAGGAATTCCTTTAAATATTTTTATTCCTGATTCATCAATTCCCTCAAGAATTCCATTTGTAGTCTTTGCACGTGGTGCAGTATCATCATTTAGTTGTGCCACGGCCATTGAGCTTGTGAGCATAAAGAGCAATAAGAAAGAGGAATTTTTTTTCATAAAAAAATTTTAGTTTAATACACTTTTGGGTTGACCTTTTTCCTCAACAGATTTGTGGTTTCCCATCGTTATAAATGGTTTATTAACATTATCCAAAAATGATACTAATTTCCATTAAATGGACAAAAATTCACTATAAAACACCGACATCAGACGTAAACTGTTCATTGGTATATGCTTTGCGACATGAAGTCAACTTAAATTCCGATTATTAAAAAACTTTTATTCTCTAAACCCATAAAAAACTACGTCTTATGAAAGTTCTTGCTGCGGAAAAAAAAGAGAATGTGTATGCCCCGCATTTTCAGATCTATCCCGGGCCCTCTCACAACGTAAAAAAAGTAGAAATTGAGAAATCTATTCAGGAAAAAAAGCTCCAGATTTTTTTCAAAAGAACAGGTGATATAATTGTTTCATCATTACTTATTATTTCTTTATTACCCCTTCTTATAATAGTAGCAGTTCTAATTAAACTCACTTCAAAAGGGCCACTACTGTACATTAATGAGCGTGTTGGTTATAAGGGCAAACATTTCAGGTGTTTTAAATTCAGATCTATGGTCACTGACCAAACAATCAAAATAACTGATTATGAAGTTGCTCTTGCATGCCAGGAACAGGGTATTCTTCATAAAATCAAAGATGATGCACGTATAACGTGGATTGGAAAAATAATACGTAAAACAAGTATTGACGAGCTGCCACAGCTATTCAATGTTCTTAAAGGTGATATGAGTATAATTGGTCCGAGGCCTCTTGTTCCGTTTATGTTGAAAAACCTGCCAGAATTTAAGGAAATAAGATGTATGATGCGGCCCGGTATTACCGGACTATGGCAGATCCGTGACCGCGCAAATAACACAAGTGCTGAGTACATGATAGAACATGATAGTGAATATATTGAAAAATATAGTTTTTGGTTGGATGTTAAAATACTCTTTCAAACACCGGTTGTTGTTTTACTTGGTCATGGTGCTTATTAAGCTTTTCGAGTTCAGGTAATTTCACTGTTGGACGCAAATGGTTTAAATGTTCGAAATAAAATTTCTGCCCACAAACACATGAGAACGAAAAAGAACATTTTCAAAATGCTCCTAACGGTGGCGCTGCTTAGCGTATCCATTGCTCATGCACAACATGAAACGCCGGTAACTCATGAGACAGTTTACAAAAAAAGTGGGACAAATAACTTTACGGTAGTAACCAGGAGCGACACAGTTTTTAAACTTCTTATTAAAAAGTTTGAACCTATAATACTGCGTTATTCCGTAGCCTACAAAACAGACAGGCTGGGACGTTACAAGGAAGCGTCTATTTACTTCAAACTGGAAGATCAAACCGCTATTCTTGAATATGTAAAATCAATTTGACCACGAACTCATACCAATTACTTTCCGGCTGGTCGCTGATCGAAATAGCACCATGCTAAGCAGAAAAACCAACTGTAGCGTTTCAAAAACGATTATACATCTTATTATTTCTATGTCAATTTGATTATTATATACCAGAAAATCAAATTGCAACTTGTTTTTTGTTCAGCATTTCTTCCGCTCTTTTGGTTCCTCTTATACGCGACGTTATTTTGGCAAAAGCAGTGTCTCTCGAAGTGGATGTATCATCTGCAAAAGGTGAAAAACCGCAATCATCTGTAGTACCAAGCTGGTCTATTGGAATTATTTCCGCCGCTTCAAGAATAGCATCTCTAATTTCTTCCGGTGTTTCAACTCGTGGGTTAAGCACATCAATAACACCAATAAAAACACGCTGATCCAAACGCAAATTTTCTTTGACGGATAAAAGCACAGATTGCTTATCTTTTTCGCCCGCATATTCGAGGTAAAAATTAGTCGCTTTAAGTTGAAACAGTAAAGGCAACAGATCAGCGTAATTAATATCTGCGCTATGTGTTGAATCGTAATCGCCACCTGGACAGGAATGCACGCCTATTCGTTTTCTTTCTTCTTCCGTAAACCGGGAAAGCACTTTATTATTCAGGTCGATAAATGATTTTAATAAGCCTCCGCTCGGATCCAATTTTAAAGAGAGCCGTGCCTCTGTAAAATCAATCTGGACATTGTGTGCTCCGCTGTTCAGGCTTCTTCGTATATCCGCTTCAGCTTCATCAAGAAGATCACTAATAAATTGTTCCTGCGAATAATTTTTTATTCCTTCAGGCGGATACAATAAACTCAATGCAGATGCAGAGATCACCGCTTGCTTAACGGGCAAAGCTGTAAACTGTTTCGCTTTTTCAAGATAAGCACTTGCATAAGTTTGATAGCGGAAAGGACCGTCCGTTAATTTTGGCAACTGTCTTGTATGGCTATCAGCAAAAGGAATTACCACTCCATTGGGATCGAGTTGTTTCATACCACTGATAGGGTACGTTGCAAAGCTTGGCTTTGTTTGTTCGCCATCCGTAATTACCGGCGAACCTGTTTCTTCAAATCGCTTGATGGTATCCTTTAATGCTTTGTCAAACAATTTTGATAATTCTGTTTCATCAATTTGTTGATGAGAAAATGCATTTAACGCATCTATCAAATATTTCGGCCGCGGAATGCTGCCGATCGGTTCGGTGTTTATTTTCATAAAAGTGTTTTTAGTTAGTTTAAAAAGTATTTCGATACTAAAGCTATATGTTTTGTGAGCGGTGTGTTGTCAGTGTGAATACATACTCCACCACTCACTATTCACCGTTACCCAACATTATTTGTACAGATCAAAATCAATGTATCCTTCTGCAGCTCTTATAGGCGCACGGTTCACATAAAATTGAATATCCTGCGGTGCCCAGGTTCCCAATCCATCCACATAACGATTAAACATACAAAATGCTGCAGCTATCAATACTGCATCATGAATCTCTTTATCTGTTGCACCAACATTTTTTGCGTGTTCAATTTGATCTGGTGTAACGTGCTTCCCACTTTTTTGAACGCTTGCAGCAATAGAAAGCAATGCTTTCATTTTATCAGAAAGTTCTGCTGATGCGAAATCTTTTTTAATTGCTTCAACCTGTTGAATATCGCATTGCATGTAATAACCGGCTAACGCACTATGCACATGTTGACAAAAGAGACAGTCGTTCAAATAAGAAATATAAGCGCCGATCAGTTCGCGCTCCCCCCGGGTTAAAGTATTCTTGTCATCTCTCAATAGAATTTCCGTGAGCTCGTTTAAAGGCTTCGCCGTTTCGGGTCTGTATGCCATTAATCCCCGTATACCCGGAAGTTCATTTTGTAAATCAATGTAGACCATAAAGTTTTATTTCGTTTTAGCTCGATTTGTTCCGGAAGTCAGCAAGGCCGAAAGTCCACACTTTACCTGAAATTATTTTGCGGAAAGTATACTGTATTGCTGGCCAAGTGCTTCACTATATTTGGGTTTGAACTAAGCGTAATGAAGTACAGGGAATATATCTACATATCCAACCCCGGGTATTATCCGGAGGTAAAGAGCATTCAATTATTGTTGCTCGGTTAAAGGTATCGGCATCTTATCCCATACCTGGTCATCTGCACGGTCGACTGGTAATTCATTTAACTTCCCATACCTGCGCATATCTATCCACCTGTGACCCTCAAAAAACAATGAATAACGTCTTTGGTTAAGCATTTCATCTACTAATGCTTCTTTAGTGACAGCACCACTGTAGTTAGGTAAATTGTGTCCATTCCTTATTACATTCAGAGCACCTACAGCTGTATTCAAATTACCTGTTTGGATATTGGCTTCTGCAGAGATTAATATCAATTCTTCATTCCTTATAATTGGTATAGGATCTGTGCTGGAGGTATATACCCAAACATCCCTGTCACCTGTTAAACCGCTACTTGAATATGGAACGTCGCGCAAAGTAGCTTTTTCAATCCTGTCATCGCCTGCCTCAATATCTTCAGCATAAGACGGATGTGCTACCCGAACTTCTCCGTTTTGATTTTGAGGAAAATAAGCAATATTCAGTTGGTCGCCTGAACCCGTACCAAAGACATTATAAGCACCCACATTGAATAAAGCATTCATGCTAAAAAATGATCCATCCAAATCTGTTAAAGCGTCGGTCCATTTTTGACGATATACTGCTACACGTGCTGCAAGCGCCCTGTTTACTTTTGTAAAACCAGCCGCATCGCTTAAACCTGTAAACCCGGGAAGTGGGAATGTAAGAGAAGCTCCATTTAAATCAGCCTGGGCATCATCGAGCAAACCAGCTATTGCCGTGAGTGATTCGTCGTAGCCGAGAAATGGTCCCAGGTTTTCGGGATCGGACACTTCCACCCTGATACCATTGGTATAGGTTAAATTCAGGTTAAGCAAAAGTGCATAGGCTTTAATCGTCTTTGCAAAACCATTATACGCTTTCTTTTCAGCTTCTGATATCAGTGTAGAGTTATTGGAAGCATCTATCAGTACATTGCAATTCTTTACCACCCTGTAACGTGATCCCCATGGATTGGTGAGATAAAAACCCGTATTACTCAGTGGCGAACTACCAGGCAAATCAGTCTCATACCTGGGATCGGCGCCGGAGAAACGGTACATTTCACGCCCGATAACACCTACATCATCGAGGTACAATGCTTCGTTATTGCGTAAACCGGATAAAGTGCCGATTACAAGATTATTAAGTTCTGGTGCAGAGGCGTTATCAAGAAATTCTTCAATCGTCGGGCTGTTAAGGTTTCCCCAGTCTTTCTGGCATGATGAAAAGGAAATAATAACCAGTAACAGCAGAGCGACGATATTCAGATTGATTATTTTTTTCATAAAAATAAATTTTCACTTTAAAAATCGATGGATACATGGAAAGTGGCACGTTTAGAGGCCGGGAAAGGATCTACGTCAACACCAGTTGAAAACCCGGTACCGAAGTTGGATACTTCCGGGTCATAGCCACTGTAATCAGTAATAGTGATATAGTTATTGAGCGATGCCCCGATCCGCAATCCTTTTACAACATTGTTGTGCAGGTTGGCAAAGGTATAATATAAGCCAATTTCTCTGAATCGCAGGTAACCGGCATTTTCTACAAAATGATCGGACGTGACACCAATTGCATTAACCCTGTCCTCACCATCAGGCTTACCATTATTATTTTTATCCTCATCATAATCGGCACTTGTTTTACCAAGATCGTTCAACAAATTAGTAAGATTGATATTGTCGCCTCCGGCTTTCCAGTGCAATAAAAATCGCAGGCTCAGTTTATTATAGAAAGTGATCTCATTGAAAGTGTTCATCTGGAAATCGGGCTCCTGGTCACCCCATACCCTTACACCAGTAGGATAATGATCGGCATCATCTGTTACGCCAATGATTTGGGTTGCTGATTTTCCCTGTTCAATCTGGAATGAAGCAAGGGCGACGCCAAATGACCCGAGCACAACCGGGGGTATAGTAAGTTTTGTTACTTTAGATCTGTTTAACCAGAAGTTTACCGATGTATTCCATGTTATGTTTTTAGCGGTAACAGGCCTGGCATTTAAACCTATTTCAACCCCCTGGTTTTGCAGGTCACCCGCATTCACCCATTGCGATGAGAA
>DATBFI010000457.1:0-12531 GCA_036558585.1 Chitinophagaceae bacterium | reverse complement strand
CGAATGCCGTATTCAACGGTAAGATCTTTGTGCAGCCGCATGCGCAAAAGACCAATGCCTACCAATCCAATAAAAATATTCTGCTCTCAGATAACGTCAGCGTCAATACCAAGCCTCAGCTGGAAATTTTTGCAGATGATGTGAAATGCAGTCACGGTTCAACAGTGGGGCAATTCAACAACGAGGCTTTATTTTATTTGAAATCAAGAGGGATCGGAGAAGAAAAAGCAAGGGCGTTGCTCATTCATGCATTTGCTTATGATGTAACGGAAAAAATTCCAATAAAGGCTGTGCAGAATCATATTAATCAATTGATAGAAGATGGATTGAGATAATGAATAGTGAAGAGTGTGTAATTAAATTTTCACTATAAAATTTAAACTTCCGCCTCGGGCGGATTGGGGCTTATGAAAACAGATACAATGTTAGCACAGGAAGTTTTGGATGTGCAGAAAATACGAAAAGATTTTCCTATACTATCCTCAAAGGTAAATGGAAAACCATTGGTGTATTTTGATAACGCTGCTACATCTCAAAAACCGTGGAGTGTAATAAAGGCTATTGAACACTATTATACCGACTTAAATAGTAATGTGCATCGCGGTGTGCATCATTTAAGCCAGAAGGCAACGGATGCGTTTGAAATTTCACGAAAAAAAATAGCTGCTTTTATAAACGCGGAACATGACCATGAAGTAATCTTTACCAAAGGCACTACGGAGGGTATTAATCTTGTTGCCCATTGTTATGGTAAACAGTTTGTAAAACCCGGCGATGTAATTATCATCTCTGCTCTTGAACATCACTCTAATATAGTGCCCTGGCAACTGTTGTGTGAAGACAGAGAAGCACAGCTTAAAGTAATTCCTATCAATGAAAAGGGAGAGCTGCTGCTTGACGAATTAAGAGCAATGCTAAACGAAAAGGTAAAGCTTATTGCTGTTAATTATGTTTCTAATTCACTCGGTACAATTAATCCGGTAAGAGATATTATTGAGCTGGCACATAAACAAAGTATTCCCGTTTTACTGGATGCTGCGCAGGCAGTTCAGCATATGGCAGTTGATGTACAGGAACTGGATGTAGATTTTCTTGCTTTCTCTGGTCACAAAATGTATGGCCCCACCGGCATTGGTGTTTTATATGGAAAAGAAAAATGGTTGAATCAAATGCCTCCTTACCAGGGTGGAGGAGAAATGATCAAGACCTGCACTTTTGAAAAAACAACTTACAACGATCTGCCTTTCAAATTTGAAGCAGGCACTCCCAATATTGAGGCAGCCATTTGTCTTAGTGCGGCGGTTGATTACATCAACAAGATTGGCTTGGAAAAGATCCAATTGCATGAGCATGAACTTCTGGAATATGCCAATGAAAAATTATCAGGAATTGATGGATTGAGATTTGTTGGTACAGCAGATAACAAAGCAAGCGTGGTATCTTTTGTTGTTGATAAAACCCATCCTTATGATGTAGGCACTATACTGGATAAACTAGGAATAGCTGTGCGTACGGGGCATCACTGCACACAGCCATTAATGGATTTTTATGGAATACCTGGTACTGTGAGAGCTTCACTGGCCTTCTACAATACAAAGGACGAACTGGATGTATTAACAGAGGCGGTGAAAAGAGCGGTTAAGATGTTAAGTTAAGTCTCCGCCTCCAAAAGGGGGAGTAAAAAACAGGCATTAAGCCCATAGGTCAATTAAATTTGAATGGAAAAAGAGTAATGACGATTAACGAAATACAGGACGAATTAGTTGAAGAGTTTTCTCTCTTTGGTGACTGGATGGAGAAATATGAAAATATCATCCAGATTGGAAAAGAATTGCCCCTTATTGAAGAGAAATACAAGAAAGATGAAAACCTTATAAAAGGATGCCAGGCAAAGGTTTGGCTTCATGCTGAACATACAAATGGCAAAGTATATTTTACTGCTGACAGCGATGCCATTATTACAAAAGGTTTGGTAAGTATGGTAGTCCGCGTATTATCTGATCATACCCCGCAGGAAATTGTAAACGCCGATCTATATTTTGTTGATAAGATCGGTTTGCGGGAACATCTTTCTGTCACCCGCTCTAATGGGCTATTGTCCATGATCAAGCAAATGAAATTGTATGCTCTTGCCTTGCAGCAGGCAGCATAATTGAGATATGGTTAATAAGAAAAAAATAGAAGAAGATATTATTGAAGAATTAAAAACGGTGTACGATCCTGAAATACCCGTAAATATTTATGAACTCGGTCTTGTGTATGAAATCAACATTCTTGATGACGGATTTGTAAATATCAAAATGACCTTAACTGCGCCCGCCTGTCCCGTCGCCGGAGATATCATTGCCGAAGTAGATAATAAAACCCGTAAAGTTGATGGCGTAACCGATGCGAACGTGATGCTCACTTTTGATCCTCCCTGGAACAAAGAAATGATGAGTGAAGAAGCTAAGCTGGAACTTGGATTTTTGTAAAAAATTTTGGTTGCAATTATTTACCACTGAGGCATAGGAACGCAGATAATTCAGTTTGCAGTGTCTTTGCTCAAATAAGATACTATTTATAGCAGTAGTTACAGATATCGTTCCCTGATGATATTCATGTGATGTAATTCATGCCCTGCAATATGATAGGCTAAAGCTCTTACGCTTACTGTATGCCCGTTTGCAGTTCCTGTGCGCAAAAATGCAGCGTCGTCTAAATTTTTAAAGAGTGATACAGTTGCCTTCCTGACTGCAGCATATTCTTTTAAAATACTTTTCAAACTTCTTTCATTTGCTTTTGAATAAAGAACATAATTATCCTGTTCAAAACCGGGTAATTCTGTTTTATCTTTTCTTGCAATACGCAAAGCTCTGTACGCATAGATGCGCTCATCATCCGTTAGATGCACTAGCATTTCTTTTATCGTCCATTTATTTTCTGCATAACGATAGTGCAGCTTTTCTTCGGGAAGAGATAAAATAAAATCTTTTACTGCTTTAAAATTCTCTTTCAAATGTTTTATGATGAGTCCATCGTCGGGCAGCAATTTTATGTACATAATTGCATAGGGATTATACTCGCCCTCTTTTGGTTTTTCAATTTTTATCATGTTATAATTTTTTTCGTATGCCTTTTTTAGCTGCACGATTTAAAAATCCAAAAACCTTTCCATTATATAATCATCCTGCTTGTCTTTTCCTAAAATAAAAAACCAGTCTCCAACAATTTTAAAGCCCCATTTTTCATAAAATTTTATAGCCCTGGTGTTCTGTTGCCATACATCGAGCCAGATCGTTTCAGCTTGCCCCTTTTTTGCAATAGTTAAACATTCTTCCATAAGTAGTTTGCCAATTCCTTTGCCTATAAATTCTTTATTTGCATAGAAGCGGGCAATTTCAAGAGCCCGGGTATTATTTGATACTCCCGGCCTGTTGCCCCATTTAAGTTTCGAATAACCTGCAGGCCTCATATCAACAGATACCAATAAAAAAATGGAATCAGCATCAAGGATCTCATTTTTTATCTGTTCTTCATTAAAGCTTTTCCCTGTATACTCCTTCATGTCATCAGGATCGTTGTATCTTTCATAGGTATCATAAAAAGTTTTTAAAGCAAGTTTACAAATGGTTTGAACATCATTTACTGTAGCATGGCACAATGTTGCATTCATAAGTTAAGTGCGATAATTTGAAAATCTTCGTTGCTAAAAGCCGACAAAATTATTCAGATAATTTAATATGTATGCACCGACAAAACGCAAGCGCGGTCATCCTTCCGGTAATTTTATTAATCTGCAAAAGCGAGCTTCCAACCCAATAGAAACAAATGCGAGGGAACCAGATAAGTCCGCAGACCATTTAATGCATACTGACTTGCTCAATCGTATACAAAGAATGAGAAATGAAAAAAGAAGGCAATAATAAAATCAAGACAATTTTAAAACCTTTCCTATTTATACAAGGCGATCAATTGTTTCATTACCAAATTTTTTTCTAAACGTTCACGATAGTAAGTTGTGAGTCCATTTTGTCGATAAAAGGGACAAGTCGTTGCAGTGAGTGACACAATGCAGCTTAATAGCACCACTTTAGCTAAGTACATAATCACTTATGCAAACCCGCACTGTTGCATAAAACCATTTGTAAAAACTTTTTTTGTTGTGTCATCTAATAATTGGTTGCGGGTGTTTACCCATTTATCAAACTTGTCTTCACCATACATGTTTTTGATTCGTTGCTCATTAAGATTAAAATTTATTTTACCCCAATGAAGCGTATAAGGAATATTTAATTCTTCAAGGCGATCCCATACTTTTTGAAAAAAGTTGTTGGAGATATCTGAGTCAACACCGTCCATTTCAAGCACACAGGTAGCGGGGAATTTCGTGAATGCAAGCAAGGCCTGTGAGCCTTTTACAAAACGCAATGCAAAGGCCCCGGGAAAAGGAGTTTGATTATTGATAGCGATTATTTCTTCAAGTACCCGGCTCGCATCCGCCCTGTTCATACCAATGGCACCGCTTGTAGCCTTTCCACGAAATTTAGTGTTGCTGAATGTTTCGCCGATCGTACCATATGCTGTAGGTACAGGTTTGAATGCAAGAGGCATCAATTTATTTACAAGAGGAGGAACAAGCAGCGTAGAAATAGTGGGTCCAAGTGTGTCGAGAATTGTTTCTACAAGTCCCAGCGTATCTTCTCCATATGTAAATCCCTCGCTGTCTCTTTCTCTTTTTGGATAATTAGTTGTATAAGGAATCTTGTACATAACCTTGAAGAAAACACCTTTGTCCGCATTTCCCGGTTCGAACTTATGTGGGTTAACGAGTACTTCAAAATGGTACAGTTCTGTTCCCGGTCCGTCAACAGGATGTGGTAATAAGTTTGCAATGCCGCTGAAATCAGTATTATTAATAGCGTTGATCAGTGCCTGGTTGTATGGAATTTGACCTGAGCGGTGTTCCTCAAGTAAAAAAATTGGTTCTGACTCAATAAGAATTCCATGAATAAATCCAAAGCTTCCAAAGCAAACAACAGCCGCGTTGAACATATCATCATCACTTATTTTTTCTGCACCCAGCCAGTTAATAAATTCATCAGAGGCAACAGGATTTGATTTTTTCTCCAGCCACACATGTTTATTTGGCCCGGTTATCATATGCAGGCCCACTATTGTATCATGCACGGCGCCCACTCTGTATGCAGAACCATGTGTGCCCGTGGACGTAGCGCCAGCAACAGATTGGCCATTGCTTGCACCAGATGCTTTTAATGATCTGCCACCCTCTTCTAATTTTTCATCCAGTTGCAAAATGCTCATGCCGCACTGTACGAAGAAAAGATCGCTGCTGTGTTTGCCGCTGTTCAAATATTCAGGAGCTACAAAAGAATCTCTTAATGCAAACGATAAGCGCAGTGCTTTGGTATCTACAACACCACCGTCACATACAGCCACTTTAGTGAATGACCATCCGTTACCCAAGGCACGCATTTGTAAATTGTTGTCGATGGCATGTTGTATAAGCCACATAAAATTTGCTGTTGTAGCCCGGTATTTTTCAGTACTGCCCGGCAGTGAATCGGGCAACGTTAATTTAAAACAGGCATCTTTTGTGAAATGTTGTGTAAAGGTCTGGTGGCCATTTTCCCATGTTTCAACAGGCCAGATTTCAACGCCTTCAGGTAATGCTAATGCCATGATGTGAATTTTGCCCTTGTCCCCCTAAAGCCTGCCTGTCGGCAGACAGGGGGGAAAGGAATGATAATAATTTTATTTATTGGAGACTTCAACAGTTGATGTTTATTTTGGCTGGCTGTTGACAGCCTGATTTATTTTCGGCTTTTCTTACTTCCCTTTGGGGGCGATGGCTTTACTCGTTCCCAACGTATCTGTTTTAATTTCCTGCGGCGCACAGCACCATTCGAGTCTTTGCGGTATTACTATGCCGACTGTCACTGCTGAAAGAAGTATGAATCCAAGATTTGTTTTTACGGTTACCTTGTTCAAGTGATTGAAAGATTTTTCACAATGCGGATCGATATCTTTTGGTTGTACAAGACCCCATGCAAATGTCCACGTGGTTTTGCTGTTTACGTTGTTGCGTGCTACCGTATTACAATCATATTTTGAAATAAGGTTTATCGTACTGCAACTTTGGGATACAAAAAATACCAGGAGAAAGAACAACAGGTTTTTGATAGTTTGGTTTTTTTTCATGACGCAGGTTTTAGCAGAGGAAGATAAATGAGTATTGGCCTTTTAAAAATAATGGATATAATCGGGATTTACAACAGGAATAAAAGCTATAAAAAATCAGTAACAAGATTTTTGTGTGTGTTATTTTGTAATATTTGGATTGAGTACAATTATTACCGTATACACGATTTAGAATTGTCTGATAAAATGTATCTTCAATCCTATGCAATAAAACAAACCGAAATGTTTTTACGTCATGCTTTTGTCTGTGTTAATTAGAAGTAACAATGCAACCTAAGTTAGACATTCACATCAGGCCTGCCTCCATAGAGGACAAAGAATTTGTTCTTTCATTACTTCCGAGGCTTAGTGAATTTGGGCCACCACCCTGGCGAAACAGGATTCAAATGATTAATGTCGATACAAGAATATTAATTGACAAATTAACAAACCGCCCAGCTGGGACAGCTATTTTTATTGCACAGGACAGCAACGGCGTTCCTTTGGGATTTATTCATCTGCAAACCGGGAGTGATTATTACAACAGCGAAAAGCATGGGCATATTTCAGACGTTATTGTTGCGCCTGAAGGAGAAGGAAAAGGAATTGGCCGCATGTTGGTCGAAAAAGCAGAAGAGTGGGCTCGTTCACAAGGTTATCGCTGGTTAACACTAAGCGTTTTTGCACAAAATGTTCGGGCCAGGGAAGTATATGAGCGGCTTGGATATGGACAAGACATTATAAAGTACGTTAAAGAACTCTCATAAGAGTATGCTTTATAAAACGGTTATAAGGGACCAGAAAATGATCGTTGCCCTGCACTGCAGATAAATAACACAAAAGATGTTGCTATGTTGACAATCATTTTTTGTATAGCATCGTCTCCTGAAAGGGACGATGCGCGGAATAATACGACAAATATTTTGCTTATCAATAAGAAACGGCATGTAAACAGCGCATCGTCCTCTGCGAGAGACGATGCTTGACATATGAGCGGCTTGGATATGGACAAGACATTATGAAGTATGTTAAAGAACTCTTATAAGAGTATGCTTTATAAAACGCTTATAAGAGACCAGAAAATGCTGATCGTTGCCCTGCACTGGAGAATAAATAACACAAAAGATATTGCTACGTTGACAACCTTTATTCTTAAATAATATCATTTACATCTTCACCAAGCCTGGCAGTTTCTCCTTCATCGAGATCGTCATTAGGATTATGGATACTTAAATCAGCATCTTTTTCAATATCCGCATCAGCTTGTTCCCGTGCTTCTTTTACATGTTCTTTTTTATCTGCGTCCAGATCATGCTGCATAGCGCGATCGGGTTGTTGCTTTTTATAGATTGCAGGCTTTTTATTTTTTGCTGATGCCATAGATTAATGTTTAGATTGTTATAAATAATTTTGTTCCTCACCTGTAGTTTCGATAACGACGACCCGCTGCAATGCTACTGTTTATAACACATTCAATAGGCTAATGTTGTATTGGCGGTAATGTATCTTCATTTTGCTTATTCTCGGTATTATCTATCTTCATCCCGGAACTATCAGATTTTGTAGTATCAGGGGTATGAATATTTGCCGTGTCATTTTTATTGCTGTTATTTCCACTATTGTTACAACTCAATAGTATTGTGCATAAAACAGGAATAAAAATCATTTTTTTCATGATTGGGCTTTTGTAATTGACTTCAATTTTTCTGCCAGGATTTTGTACCCATTTGGGCCAACCGATAACCAAAACATGGCAAAAAGAGCGGGAGAGAAGCAGGCAATGCAACAGCAAGGTCTCAAGCCTGCACCAAACCATTGTATCGATTTCAAAATGAAATTAATGCCACTATTTTTTTAAAGTATCATTATTCTTATTTGTATCATTATTTGTATTGCTAGGGTCTACCGCTCTCATGGCGGCCGTATCATTACTATTCAACGCACCTTCATTCACTCCCTTCGCCGTATCAATGGAAGGAGTATTGGCGGACGAGTCGCTTGCATTATTCTTATTGCTATTATTACAACTATAGCATAACAGGAATAAAACGGAAATAACGATAATTTTTTTCATGGTCTTAAACTTTATAAGTACACCTCAATTTTCCTGCCAGCCAAAGAATTAAGGGGGTAAAGTTCATGAGTGGCATAGAAATAGATTATCATTTTTAAATGCCATTTATGCCTCATCTTTTGTCGATAATTGTAAATGCTTTTTTAGTAATTGTTATTATCTGGTTCGTGGTTCTTATCATTTCTCTTTTTACACTTTCAAGAAGAAGGGACATTACAATACCCGTAAAAATATTTTGGTCAGCAGTTATATTTTTTGCTCCGGTTGCAGGATTGATATTTTACCTCATCTATGGTTATGGGAAAAAAATACACAAACCATAGCAATTTTTTTGATTCAGATTTGGATTCTTGTCATTTGGTTCTTTTTGTTTTGTATGTGACCACTTTCCGGTTTTAATGCATCGTCTGTTCCCGTTTAACGGGGATCGCTTGTGCATTCCATTTTCATGGTAACAAAGCTCCCGGGCAATTGAAAAATTGTTTTTATATTGATGACTTAAAAAATTTTTATTTGAACGTTGATACACTAAAAAAATTAAATTCGCAGCTTTGGTGACGTTGCTAATGCTTTATGAAAAAACAACTCACGATTTTATTTCCAACCAATAATTCAACACTATGTACACATCAAGAAGAATTTTTTTGAAAAAAAGTGCTTTGGCAGTGGCAGGCACCACGCTGTTTTCAGGCGAACTCTTTGCCGGAAAAAGAGCAACAGAAGTATTAGGCGTGCAACTTTATTCTGTTCGGGATGACATGAAAAAAGATCCTCTTAACACTTTGAAACAAATATCTGCTATAGGTTATAAACACGTAGAACACGCGGATTATGGAGACCGGAAATTTTATGGATATTCCGCTGCCGATTTTAAAAAAGTATTGGATGACCAGGGTTTGAAAATGCCCAGCGGTCACACAAGATTTGGCAAAGAGCATTGGGACGAAGCAAAGAATGATTTTACAGATGCGTGGAAATATACGGTTGAAGATGCGGCGACCGTGGGGCAACACTATGTTATAAGTCCCTGGCTTGATGAAAACTTGCGAAAAAATACTGACGAGTTAAAACGCTTTCTCGAATTGTTTAATAAGAACGGGGAATTATGTAAAAAATCGGGAATGAAATTCGGTTACCACAATCATAATTTTGAATTTGATACAATGATTGATGGAAAGCGGCTGTATGATATTATTCTTGCAAGTACTGATCCAAATTTAGTGGCTCAGCAAATGGATATTGGCAATATGTATGGCGCAGGAGGAAGGCCACTGGAACTGTTGAAACAATACCCGGGAAGATTTGAATTATTGCATGTAAAAGATGAGATAAAAAGCAGTAAAGGGGAAATGAATGGTTATGAAAGCACCAAACTTGGAACTGGTGTTATACAGGTAAAGGATGTTTTGGATCATGCAAGAAAATCGGGAACAACTTATTTTATCATTGAACAGGAATCATACCAGGGTAATTCACCTCTTAGCGCTGTGAAGGAAGATTTTACAATTATGAAGAATTGGGGTTACTGATTTTAAAAAATATACTAATAAGACCGAAACAATTTTTTATTAATCAAGGCTGTTCAATAAAGAGCAGCTTTAAATGTTTTGTCGAGGCCATGGTGAGCTATTTAAGATATTACAGGGTATTTATTATTTCAGCGCTCTCTTTTCCCTTAACGCTTGCCGTATAGTATATGATCCTTCTTCCTATCATCAGGATCGAAAAACTGGCTATAGCACAACATGCCATGACGCCTGTCATTGGAAGAGCGGTATTATTACTCAAAATGCTTACCATAGCGGAACTAAGAGTGCCAATTCCCATCTGAATGGCACCGAGTAAAGCTGACGCGCTGCCTGCATTACGGCTAAACGGTGCAAGTGAAAGAGCGGAAGAGTTTGGAAAGGTAAAACCCTGGCAGCACAGGAAAATAAAAATCAGGAAAGTTGTGCTGAGTAATTCTAACCAGCCAAATAATGTTCCGGCAAAAAGAAAGATCCCGGTGACAGATTGAATCAGCAAGGCGATCTTAATGATCTGTTCACTTTTCCACCTGCTTAATAAAACACTGTTTACCTGGCTTGAACCAATAAGCCCAGCTGCTATTAAAGCAAATAGCCACCCGTATTCTTTTTCCGATACTTTAAAGAGCTCCATAAAAACATAAGGAGAACCTGAAATATAAGCATACAATCCAGAAGTAGCAACAGCACCCGTAAATGCATAAGTAAAAAATTGCGGTTGTTTCAGGACACTCAAAAAACCATTTACAATCGGCCTGGGTTTGAGCGAAAAATCCGGATCAGCTTTTTTGCTTTCAGGCAATATAAAATATACACCGGCGAGAATGATCGCCGCCATAACAGTAAGCACGACAAACACATATTGCCATCCAAATGCTGCAGTGATATAACCACCAACTGTTGGTGCAATAATTGGAGATACACCAATTACCAGCATAAGCATCGAAAAAACTTTTGCAATTTCATGTACAGGAAAAAGATCGCGGACTATTGCCCTTGAAGCAACCATTCCGCCGCATGCTCCTAAAGCCTGTAATAAACGAAATGTAATTAAGGCATTTGCAGAATTTGCAAACGTGCAGGCAAAAGAAGTAACCAGGTATAACGAAAGACCTGTGTACAGCGGGCCCTCTCGGCCAAAGCGATCCAGTAATGGACCATACAGCAGCTGGCCCGCAGAAATACCAATAAAAAAACTGGAAAGTGAAAGAGAAACATGAGCAATGGAAGTATCAAGATCGGCCGCAATGTCCGGGAACCCCGGCAAATACATATCAATGGAAAAAGGTCCTATTGCAGATAGTAATCCTAATATAAGGATGAGCAAAAGCTTGTTCTTTCTTTTTGTGCCCGTCATAAGGTATTTGGCAAAGCTATGTTGTGAATTTTGAAAATAAAGGTTTCATTGTAACTTTCTGCCGGCTCAACCGTTTTAACGTAAATATTTTATCTATGAAAAAATATATTCTGTTGTTCTTTTCTGCAATTGTTTACTGTTCAGTAACAGCACAAAAAACTTTCAACGATCCGGATGCGGTCTCCCGAAATATCGTTTCGTTTCATGCAATAGAAGTATCAGATGGTATTGACTTGTATTTAACACAGGGAAATGAGGCGCTTGCTGTAAGCGCCATCAATGAAGAAGTGCGCAATAAAATAATTACTAAAGTGGAAGGCGGAGTTTTGAAAATTTATATGATGGTAATGGTATAACATTCAATAGGGGAAATAAAAAGATGAAAGCCTATGCTGCTTTTAAAACCCTGGAAAACCTGAGTGCATCGGGGGGCTCTGATGTGTATGCCGATGAAGGAATTAACGCAAATGAATTAAAAGTTCATCTTGACGGTGGTTCTGATTTTCATGGCAAGATCAGCAGTAATAAACTGGAGATGAATGCTCATGGAGGTTCTGATATTTATGTTTCAGGAAAGGCTGTATCGCTTACAATAAACGCTTCTGGTGGAAGTGATTTTCATGGTTACGATCTTATAAGTGATAATTGCGAGGTAAACGCAAGTGGCGGAAGCGATGTGAACATCACCTGCAACAAAGAATTAAATGTAAATGCAAGTGGCGAGAGCGATGTGCATTATAAAGGAAATGGTTCAATAAAAAAAGTGAACAGCGGCGGCTCGTCCGGCATAAAGAAAGTAAGCTAATAACACTTAATTTTTTGAAAATAATTCTGACAAAGGAAATCAAAAAACACGCGGCTTGATTTTTTTGTACGCATAACCTGACGACAACAACGAGATCAGGCCAATTATATATAATCCTGCTCTTGCTGCATGTGAATATTCCCACTCGTTGCGTAATTGCTGCCAGTTATTTGGCAGCCTTGTCCAGTTATCCGTTTCCCTGTTTGCAGGATAAGTAAATGAAAAGAAGAGGATCAATGCAAGATCGAAACATACAAATGCAAAAAAGATAAAACGTAAAGGCTTTTCGTTTTTTATTGTAAGGATAAACAAGACAGTTGAAGATACTACAGTTGCAACTTCAATTATGCCTAATAAATTCCAGCCGCTATAAATACTTTGTACTGTTAAATAAGCATCCCTTGATAAAGACATTTTATTGGGCAACTCCAGCAAGTGAGCCATTAAAGGCGCTAAGGTTAATGCACCCAATAATATTGTTATGAAACGTATAGTCTTCATATTTTAACCTTGTACAATTTTATTGCCAATAAAGTGCTTACAAATTAAATTAAGTGAATGAAGATGTAAATTCTATACGCTCATATCT
>DATBFI010000456.1:0-8243 GCA_036558585.1 Chitinophagaceae bacterium | reverse complement strand
TGCCATAATAAAGCGGATATGTTTCATCAAGCGCTTCCATATTTAACTTTCCTGAACGGCTTAATGCAAACATGACCGCTAATGAATATGCATTATTAAGAAAATGCGCTATAATACTCAACCAAAGATTTTTGCTGAGATAAAAGATATAACCCAGCATTATACCAAGAAATAATCTTGGCAAAAAACCATAATAAGATAAATGAACAGCGCTAAAAAAAATGCTCGTAATAAATATACCAACGAAAGAACTGCGTGTTAAAGTGATCATTATCTGTTGCAGGCTACCGCGAAACAACATCTCTTCAAAAATTGCCGGAACAAGTGCAAGTACAAAAATGGAAAGAATGAAATCCGCTATTGATCTCATATTTCCCAGAACCATTACCTGTTTATTATATTCATTCTCCAGCTTTTGAAAATAACTTGTTGCGCTTTTCGCAATTGGTATCAATTGATTTAACTCGCTTAAGGCCCCACTGATAAAAAAACCTCCGATTACCATAAACACTACTATCAGCACTTGTGTGCCGCTCATCGTTTCGTTAAAGCCTATTCTTTCTACAGGATTGCCTCCGTTGATCGTGCTGACTATCAAAGCTGGTAGTGCCATTATAAAAAATGTAGTAAGCACCTGGATTAATCTTGATACCTGGACATTCTCTGGCTTTAGTAATGCATCGGCAAGGTCTGTAAGCTGAACATGCAGTACCACATTTCCAATTATACCTGTAATAATTGAACTGACAATTATACCTGCACCGCAAAAAGCCAGCAATAAAGCCAGTTGTGAAAGAGGATTGAATCTTTGCTGATACACCATACTATTTAAAATAAGGCTGTAAATTTGCAACTCTTTGAAACAAGAAACAAAAGTTGAAATGTGGAGGTTTCGGTTGCTGGTATCAGGTTGCAGGGGTGGATCCGAAAAATTACTTTGTAATGCGACCTTGATACAACCTGTAACATGCAACTTGCAACATGATCTAATTGATAAAGATCGGCAACATAACGCTTCCTGATTTCCCTTTGCTGCTTGCTCCTATGGAGGATGTAAGTGATCCGCCATTTCGTGCTGTATGCAAAAGCAATGGTGCAGACCTTATGTACACTGAATTTATCAGCAGCGAAGGTTTGATACGTGATGCAATAAAAAGCCGTCAAAAGCTCGATATATTCGATTATGAAAGACCTGTCGGTATACAAATTTTTGGAGGTGATGAAGAGGCAATGGCCATGAGTGCAAAGATTGTTGAAGCAGTGAACCCTGATCTTGTTGATATAAATTTCGGTTGCCCTGTTAAGAAAGTTGTTTGTAAAGGAGCCGGTGCCGGTGTATTAAAAGATGTGCCATTAATGGTGCGACTGACAGAAGCAGTTGTAAAAAGCACTTCGTTACCAGTTACGGTAAAAACACGTTTAGGCTGGGATGATAGCCGCATAAATATTGAAGAGGTTGCCGAACGCCTGCAGGATGCAGGCATCAAGGCATTGAGCATCCATGGGCGTACACGCTCGCAGATGTATAAAGGAAGGGCAGACTGGAAACTGATTGCAAAGGTTAAAGACAACCAGCGGATACATATTCCCATATTTGGTAACGGTGATATTGACAGTCCTGAAAAAGCGCTGGAATATAAAAACCGTTATGGTGTGGATGGCATCATGATCGGCCGGGCTGCAATTGGTTACCCCTGGATATTTAATGAGATAAAGTATTATTTGAAAACAGGTGAACACTTACCTTTCCCAACCATTCAGCAACGTATTAATGCCATAAGAAAACATTTATACAAATCAGTTGAATGGAAAGGAAATGTTTTGGGCATACTTGAAATGCGCCGCCACTACACTAATTATCTCAAGGGCCTTCCCTATATAAAAGAATTCCGGAATCAACTCGTTACACTTAAGCAGATGGAAGAAATTGAAGAAGTTTTGCAGGCAATAGCAATGCATTATGACGGTTTTGTTGCAGAAAGAAAAGTTGTTTCCTTCACATCCTCCCAACTGGATGAATGCGCATAATTTATTTTTCGAAATTTCAGATTTTTAGAGATTCTTTATTGTGCTCCAATCAGTAAGATGATCATAGATCTCCCCTGGCAGTGCTGTTGGGCAAGATGTATTTGCGACAGGGCTGAAAAATACAATGAAATGCTGGTAAGAAAATCAGCCAGGATATAGACCTACTATTCCTATTATTCCTATATTTATCCCTTAAATATTAATCCATGAAAAAAAATTGTATCCTCCTTTCACTGAGTTTCCTTGCTGCTTCAGTTGTTTCTGCACAACGGCTATTTACGGAAGACTTTAACTATTCCGCAGGTCAGCTTACAACTATGAGTAGTGGCGTCTGGAAACATTTCAGCGGAACTACAGAACCCATCCAGGTGGTCACAGGTAATTTAACATACCCTGGTTATATTACCAGCCCTTCTGCAACCAGTGGCTTAGTTTTGCTGGACAGTGCAAAAACCAATGCCGAAGATGTAAATACATCATTCACCACAGTAGATTCAGGCAGTATTTATTGTACCTTCTTGTTAAATGTACTTAATGCAAATAATCTTTTTGCGGACAGTTCCAATAAAGGAGAGGCTTTTATAAGCTTTCTGCCTTTATCATCTAACTCCAGTGAGGCAGTAGGTGTGGTCATAAAAAGAACACCCGGAGGCGGGGGAAGTTTTAAACTCGGTGTTTTTTCACGAATAAATGTTACGCCACAATCAGTGGTGTGGTACGACTCAGGCTTTGCAGCAAATAGCACTTTACTGATAACATTAGGGTATCAATTTGTTGCCGGTGATGGTAACAATATTGTAATGCTTTGGGTAAATCCCGCAATTGATTCTATTCAGCCCAGCCCAAATGCACAGGTAGTTGATCTTGATAGTGCCAGCAATCCGAGGAAATTTGGAAAGCTGGGACTTTTGCAAAGAAGCCAGCGTTCTCCGCAATGCGAGATAGATGCAATAAAAGTATCTACTTCCTGGGTAGATGCAGTGTTGCCATTGCGATTGCTCTCATTTAATGTTATAGATAACAACGGTTATGCAAGTCTTAGCTGGCAAACGTGCAACGAAATAAATATGAACAGGTTTGAAGTACAAAAAAGTCTTGATGCAAGAAATTTTGCCGCTATTGGTGAAGTGGCCGCTAAAAATCAGTCATGCGGAACAACGTATACTTATAATGATGCGAAAACTTTAAACGGAACGGCTTATTACAGGATACGGATGATTGACAATGATGGCACTTCCAACTATAGTGGCATTGTATCCATTAATGGTAAAGTGCCCACAAAAATCAGTGTATTCCCGAATCCTGTTGTAAACTATCTTGTAGTTGCACATCCAAAGGCCGAAGCAGGAGCTACGATTCAAATTGTTTCAACAAATGGTTCTGTTATCGCTTCCTATCCGGTTCAAAAAGATGCAATTCAAACAAGTGTAGACGTATCAAAACTTTCTAAGGGTAGCTATATAGTAGTATTTAGCAATTCACGACAAAAACAAACGATGAAGATCATAAAGTAATAAACGAATATTCGGCTATAAAAAACCTCCTGTAGTGGCAGGAGGTTTTTTTGTGCAGACTGCTACACAAACAGGCTTAAGTTTTTTATAATCGCTTTAAAGAAGCAATCGTAGCTAAAGGATCTTTGGAATTAAATACTGTATTGCCTGCTACCAATACATCAGCGCCTGCTGCCATAATAGATGCGGCATTATCAGTTGTTACCCCGCCATCAATTTCTATCAGGACGTTGAGCCCCTTTTCATCAATCATTTTACGGAGCTGTTTTATTTTCTCCAATGTATGTGGTATAAATGTTTGACCACCGAAGCCCGGATTCACGCTCATAATTAAAACGATATCAAGTTCGTGCAATACTTCGCTTAAAGCTGTTACAGGAGTGTGAGGGTTAATCGCAACGCCGGCATTCATCCCTAATTCCTTTATCTGCTGAATATTACGATGTAAATTCGGGCATGCTTCAATATGGATGTGCAGATTATCGGCACCGGCCTTTTTAAAATCTTCTGTAAATTTTTCTGGTTCAACTATCATCAGGTGAACATCACAAATTTTTTTAGTAGCAGAGCGGATATGTTCAATAACCGGCAAACCAAAACTGATATTTGGTACAAAGCGACCATCCATCACATCGAGGTGAAACCACTCGGCCTCACTCTTATTTACCATTTTACATTCTTCCTCCAGTCTTAAAAAATTTGATGCAAGAAAAGACGCTGCAACAATTGCCATGTTTGTAGTTTTATGTTTTTATGTTTTATGTTTTAAGTTTTGAGTTGGTTCAGAATTTTTAATAAATTTTTTTTTAAGCAAACTTAAAACCTGTCTGCCCACAGGCGCAGAGTAGAAAAACTTACAACTATCCAGCACCGAGTCTCTTCAGCGCTGCTCTTGTTTCTGGTGCATCTTCAAGGTGAAGAGACTGTTTAAAACGCAGTATAGCGCTATCTTTTATATTCATTTTTTCATAACAGCGTCCTTCCCAGTAATAAGGGTCACTATCCAAAGCATTTACTGTTGATGCAAAACGAAAAACCTTTAATGCTTCATTGTACTGCCTGTTATCAAAATACACTATCCCCTTTTCAATATATGCTGGCATGTATGTATAATTATTTGCAATACAGGCATCAAAAAATTGAATTGCTTTATTCCGGTCACCGGTTCTTGCATAATATACACCGGCTATAAAAGCGCAATGTGCATCATACTCCCTCCCCAAACTCAGTTCCTGCACATGTTTGCAAATAAGCAAGGCTCTTTCATTTTTTTGCTCCGCATATAATTCGGCAAGGCCCAGCATGGCATCAGGTGATGGATAAATACGCAAAGCCTTATCGTAACTCATTATTGCCCTTGTTGTGTCTTTTGCATCCTGAGCAATTTGACCGGCTGCGAACCAAAGACCGAAGTTAGCAGAATCTTTTTTCAGTAATGTATCCATTTGCCGCAGTGCTTCTTTGTATGCACCAATACTATCTAAAGCTGTTGCTAACAATAAACGAAGACCAGTGCTGTCTGGGTTTTGTTTTAACAGGGCTGAAAGGTGTTGAACATTTTCAGGATAAGCTTTTACATTATTTTTTACTTCAGATAGATTATTCTTAGTGGTTGATGTATTGCAGGACAAAACTAGTATTGACACAATTATAATCGAAACTGTAGCTTTCTTCATTTCGCAAAAATAAACGCTGATTTTATTTATGGAGTTTTTCTTCGACGGACTTCATTACGGAACTTTTGCAAAAAATTACAAACTGTATATACTTTCATCTCCCGTCATAACTTTGGCAACATAAGGTTAACACTAAAATAAAATTATGGTAACAGGAATATTTTGTTTACAGAATTGCGCCCGGAAGTATAAGTATGCAAGGCAACAAAAGCTTAAAGGCAGCAATGATCGGCGCAATAAAATTATAATGATTCTTATTGCAATACTGATTTGTATAAATGCAACGGCTCAAAATAATGATGACACCCTGCACTATCCTGAGGAAAAACATTTTAAAAATATACAACAACTTACTTTCGGCGGCGATAATGCTGAGGCATACTGGAGTTATGATGATGAAAGGATAATTTTTCAGCGCACTAACCCGAAGGAAAATATCTTGTGTGACAGGATGTTTATCGGGACTATTCCCCGGCAAAACGGGAAATTTTTTTATAAACAGGTGAGTAGCGGCAAAGGCCGCACAACTTGCGGCTATTTTTTACCTGATGGTAAACACATCATTTATGCATCAACGCATTTGGGAGGCGATAGTTGCCCACCTGTACCTGACCGCAGCAAATTTGGCAATAAATACATCTGGCCGGTTTATGACAGCTATGATATTTTCCTTGCGGATACAGACGGTAACATTATTAAACAACTTACGAGCAGTAAAGGTTATGATGCTGAAGGAACACTTTCACCTGACGGAAGTAAAATGATCTTTACCTCTATCCGCAATGGCGATCTTGATTTATATATTATGGATTTAAAAACCTCCCGGGTAAAACAAATCACAAATACTTTAGGATATGACGGTGGCGCATGGTTTAGTCCTGATGGGAAAAAAATTGTGTGGCGTGCCAGCCGGCCAAAAACAGATTCGGCGATAAAAGAATACAAAGATTTATTGGCGCAGGGTATGGTAGCACCTACACAAATGGAAGTGTTTATTGCCAATACAGATGGCACAAATGCAAAACAAATAACAAACCTGGGACAAGCCAACTGGGCACCTAATTTTACACCTGACGGCAAACATATTATTTTTTGCAGCAATCACGAATACAAGCGTGGTTTCCCTTTCAACATGTATCTTATAAACCTTGATGGGAGCGGCCTGGAGAAGATAAGCCGTGACAAAGGTTTTGATGCATTTCCCATGTTTAGCCATAACGGGAAAAAAATAATATTCTCTTCTAACCGAAATAACCGGGGCGGTCATGATACAAATGTGTTTGTAGCCGATTGGATTGAATGATTAATTTAAAACTTCAGGTGTGGCAGTAAAATTGATAATTCAAAAATTAAAGGATTTTGCAGAATTTCCACTTCGCAATTGTAGATTTGATCCACTTTAAATACACAACCTCATGAATGGTGACTTACACAATATTTTACTCCATCTGCATAGCGCAGGACGCTGGTTAGTTTTACTCTTACTCGTAATTGCTATTTTTAATAGTTTGGTTGCAGGTGGCCGCCCCTTTATAAAATCTGATAACCGCACCGGTTTATGGTTAACAAGTGTTGCTGATCTTATGTTCCTTATTGGTCTTGCTTTGTGGTACTTTGGTCCTTATGGTTACGAGCAAATACAAAATGCGGGCAGCATGGGTGCAGTAATGAAAGATTCAACTGCAAGGTTTTTTGCAGTGGAACATATAACGGCAATGTTAATTGCTGTCATTTTAATTCATATTGGAAAAGCGCAGGCAAAAAAACCAATATCAGACAGAGCCAAACACAGGCGGACTGTTCTCTATTATTTAATTGCTCTCATAATTATTTTAGTTTCTATTCCCTGGCCTTTTATGCAAAATGGTGCAGGTAGGGGATGGTATTAATCTGGCCGTCGTTACATACCGTTGTTGTTCTTTGTAGCATCGGGCGGATTACGTTCCCGTTCTGAAGTTCTTATTCCTGTTTAAAATCATAACACGTGCAATGCATCACATTTGGTTCAAACTCGAGTAAGTATTTCGTGTCCTCTTCATAGTACTTTGCTTTTTCAAAATCATTGCCGGCAAATTGTTTGATGCTTTCATAACTGTCCCACCACGATATAGTCCAAATATGTGTTATATCGCCTTCCTGTCTTTGCCAGATTTGCGCGCCCAGGTTACCTTTAACAGATTTGTAATCTTTAATGCCAGTTTCGATTACAAAGTCACGATACTTTTCAGCATCGGCAGGGGATGTACGGCCATGCCATATTCGTGCAATCATAAAAGAGCCCTCCCAAACCTCCCAAACGGAGGATTTTATTAATGTATAAATATACTTCAGGTATGAAAGAATGAATCAGCCGTTGTAATATTGTTTATAAGAATAACTATTTTGATGAGCAGAATTATTATAACACAAGCGTGTGCGACGCCCCGCCTGTTCGCGCAGGCAACAAAGGTTTATAGTAGTAATAAAGTTGAGGCCAATAAAAAAATCGTATCTAAACTTTTTGTGCAGCTCCTTTATATCTTGCAATATTCACCATTAAAACTCCGCATAATATTATTATCAGGCCTGTGATTTGCGGCCATGTTATCTGCTCGTGTACAATAATTGCTCCCAGCAATACCGCAACCACCGGGTTGACGTATACATATGTGCTTACCTGTGCAGTGGGTCTTACTTTCAGTAACCACAAATACGATAAATAAGCAATGACAGAGCCCATAACAATAAGATACAATAAGGCTGACCATGCTTCCTTCCTGGCGTGGCTAAAACTGAAAGCATTTAGTTCACCACTTAAAAAACTTATGAGAAAAGTGAACAGTCCTGCAGCGAGTAACTGAATGGCAGCGTTCATAAGTACTGAATTTTTTGCCGGTTTGTATTTTGAATACAATGAACCAACCGTCCATGAAATGCCGCCTGCAATAAGAGCTACAGTGCCATATGTTTTCATTGATGAATTGACTGGAAAGGCATGCGGCGATTTATCAAATCCTACCAATACAGTAACACCGATAAAGCCAAT
>DATBFI010000455.1:0-6305 GCA_036558585.1 Chitinophagaceae bacterium | reverse complement strand
TGTCCGGGACGGTCAGGAGGGATGGTTCTTCAAGATTTGGCTCAGACAAGACCTATGGAGTATTCCCCTCCTTTTCCGCCGGATGGAGATTGTCTAAAGAACATTTTATGAAGAGTATCAATTGGTTAGACGACGTGAAATTTAGAGCAAGCTGGGGTAAATTAGGTTCACATAATAATGTCCTTCCAACCAATGCCTTTACTTTATATAATTCCAATTTCGGTTTATCTTATTATGATATTAACGGCAACGGCACTATCGTTCAGGGGTTTTATCAGTCAAATATTGGCAATATTAATACAGGCTGGGAAGAGGACGTCGTTACCAATATCGGTCTTGATTTTACACTTTTCAACCATAAAGTGGATGGTTCAGTTGAATGGTACAAAAAATCTATAAATGGATTACTATTTCCCCAGCCATTGCCATCAACAACAGGAGGAGCTGCGCCTCCAATAGTCAATATTGGAGATGTCGAAAACAAAGGGTGGGATATTTCGGCCGCATATCATATCACTGGAGGCAAAGCTTTTCATCTTAATATCGGGGTAAACGTTACGACATATGATAACATGATTGTGAAAGTGCCGGATCCCGGCTATTTTGACGTCGGCATTGTACGGAATCAGACAGGCCATCCTGTTAGCGCATTTTTTGGATACGATGTGATTGGCTTTTTTAAAGATGATGATGATGTGGCCAAATCTCCGGTCCAACAGGAAGCAGCTCCTGGTCGATTTAAATACAGAGACGTGAACAACGACGGCCAAATTACTCCTGACGATCGTACTTTTTTTGGTGATCCCAATCCTGATTTTACCTACGGCATAAACCTCAATTCCACTTACAAACAGTTTGATTTTTCTATGTTCCTTTATGGATCACAGGGAAATGACGTATTCAATACACTTACTTATCAAACTGGTGTATGGGATTCGTATATGGCTGCAAAAAGTAATGACTTGTTATTTAATTCCTGGAGGCCTGATAATTTAAATCCGAAATTACCGATCGCCCAAAATGCAAGTAGCTTCAGTACTTCCGGAGATGTTTCCTTTTATAAAGAAAACGGATCTTTTTTGAAATGCCGTTCTGTGATATTAGGCTATCTATTCAATTCGAATTTTCTGAAGAAATACAGCATTAAAAAATTCAGGGTTTATTTCCAGGTCGAAAACCTGTTTACGATCACGAAATACTCAGGTCTCGATCCGGAACTCCCTTCGGGATTCAGCACATTAGATCCTGCACAACAAAGTGCAGCGTTTGGAATAGATTACTCAAATTATCCTCACAATTTCAGAAATTATGTATTAGGATTAAATCTTTCTTTCTAACGATAAATACTGTATCAAAATGAAGCCCGTTTATAAATTTCTTTTTGTAGCCAGCATAGCAATTTTCGTATTGTCTGTTGCGTGCTCAAAAAGTTTTTTGAAAACTCAGCCATATGGCGCAAGCAGTGAGACTACATTGGCCAATAAAGCAGGAGTTGAGGGTCTCCTGATCGGTGCATATTCCATGCTTGACGGTATTGGAGGTCCAGCGGATGTGGATGGCACACCATTTTCCCAGTCGGTTAGTAACTGGGTATTTGGCGGAATAGCATCTGACGATGCACACAAGGGATCAACGGATGATGACCAGTCCGACGCCGGTGATATTGAGAAATATGCCGTCAATTCGTCAAACCTTTATTTAGAAGCCAAGTGGGAAGCCCTATATACGGGTATCCAGCGTGCTAATGACGTTATCAGGGTCATGGCCATGGTTACGGACGGCTCGCTGAGTCCGGAGGAGGAAACAGAAATAAAAGCAGAGGCTATATTTTTAAGAGCCGTTTACCACTTTGAAGCGGCGAAACTATGGCGAAATATCCCTTATGTAAGTGATTCAATCGACTACGAAAATTCAAATTATGATGTCCCAAACACTACTCCGGTCTGGCCAAGAATTGAAGAAGATTTTCAATTTGCTATCGATAATTTGAATGCGACCCAACCCGAGAAAGGCAGAGCCAATGAGTGGGCAGCAAAAGCCTTCCTTGCAAAAGTTTATATGTTTGAACATAAATTCAGTGAGGCAAAAGGATTACTGGATGATGTTATTCAGCACGGTGTAACATCGTCCGGTGAGAGATATGCCCTGTTGGACTATGCCGATAATTTTGATCCTTCCAAAAAAAATAATGCCGAATCCGTATTTGCCGTTCAGATGTCTGTGCACGACGGTTCAAGTGGGGCAAATAATGGAAATATTGGTGATGTTTTGAATTTCCCCTATGGCGGTCCGACCACTTGCTGCGGATTTTATCAGCCTTCCTTTAGCCTGGTCAATTCTTACAAAACGGATCCGGTAAGTGGTTTGCCATTGCTGGATACATGGAATGATAGTGACGTAAAGAATGACCAAAATATTAGTTCCACTGATCCGTTTACTCCTTATGCAGGAACATTGGATCCACGTTTGGATTATGTGGTTGGCAGAAGAGGCATACCCTATCTTGATTGGGGAATTATGCCGGGACAGGCATGGGTTCGCGCACAGGCGCAGGGGGGCCCTTATATTCCGAGAAAATATACCGTTTCCGAGGCGCAATCAGCAACAGCAAATGACGTAGCCGGCGGGTGGGGCGTTAACCAGGCCTCATCAGTAAATTATGTAATGATACGTTATGCAGATGTCCTGCTATGGGCGGCAGAAGCAGAAATTGAAGTCGGAAGCCTGGATAAGGCCGAAGAATATGTGAATATGGTCAGAAGCCGGGCAGCCAGGCCTGAAACATGGGTTCATACCTATATTGATAACAATGATCCTTCCAAGGGTTTCACCAATACACCAGCTGCCAATTATAAAATTAGTCTGTATTCGCCAGGAGCATTTTCATCGCAGGGACAAGATTATGCACGCAAAGCAGTACGTTTTGAAAGAAAACTGGAGTTTGGTATGGAAGGTCACCGGTTTTTTGATTTGCAGCGTTATGATAATGGAACCGGCTATATGGCAAATGTTTTAAACGCCTATATTCAACACGAAACACACGTTCCAGGATTTAACTTTGAACTATTGAAGGGTGCCGTATTCACAAAAGGTAAAAATGAATTGTACCCAATTCCATTGCATCAAATAGATTTGAGCGTGCACGAAGGAGCTCCCACGCTCACACAAAATCCGGGATATTAATCTTGCTCTATTTATAAAAAATATGAGCAGAATAATTTGTCAATGACTGGAAAATCCTAAATTAATATTTATCGTTCTCCACCCAAAAATGAGATAAAACTATTTGGAACTTATTGCAAAGGGTTACAGGTAAAGATTTTAAATCGCGGGTAGCTCTGCTCTCAGATTGGCCTCAGAAAAATAACGTTAAGAAATTTGCGTTAAGCAGCGAAGTCTGTGGCTTTTTCAGAAGCTAATCAAGGCAATCGTTCAAAAGCATTGTAAGAGAAGGGTTTTAGACTCATTCGCTGTAGCAGAATGGAATAAATTTTAGTCATTTTTTTGAGGCCTTGATTTTGTTTTTTTGCATCAAGTGCATAGTAGTTGCAAAACTCAAACCGGGTAAAGTAGCAGTGGCTTACAAACTCCGCGAAGTCATCAAGGCTTTGCAGTTAAGTAACCGACATTTAATGTCAAACGTCCTTTGCTTTCATCAACGAATCAAATAGCATATGAAAGGAATTAAAGTAATCTGTTTGCTGCTGGTTTTATTTTCATTTCACTTCCCTAGGGCGCAAAGACCCTTTGACCCGATGGTCAAGGTTGTTATTGGCCCGGATCATACAAATTGGGTGTACAAGCAGGGTGAAAAAGTACAGTTTCATGTAACGGTTATGTTGTTTGGCAATGCATTGAACGATGTTCCGATTTCTTATGAGATAGGTCCGGAGCGGATGAAACCAGTAAAGAAAGATTCCCTGGTTTTAAAAAAAGGCACAATAGATCTTGACGGCGGCACAATGAATGTTCCCGGATTTTTAAGATGTCGTGTAGTGGCTAAGGTAGATGGAAAAGAGTATGAGGGGTTGGCCACTGTTGGCTTTGATCCGCTCAATATCCAGCCTGCTATTGAAAATCCTTCTGACTTCTCTGCATTTTGGGATCATGCAAAGGAGGATCTTTCAAAAATACCTCTTGATGCGCGTGTTACACTTATGCCATCCCGTTGCACGGAAAAAGTGAATGTCTACCAGGTGAACATGCAGAATTATCCGGCAAAAACGCGCCTGTATGGAATATTATGCGTCCCGAAAGCGGACGGGAAATATCCTGCGCTTCTTAATGTGCCCGGCGCCGGCGTTTACCCTTATGCGGGAAATATTGAAATGGCGGAAAAAGGTCTCATCACACTTGAGATTGGCATACATGGAATACCGCTGGATATGGATGATGTGGTTTATGATGATTTGGGTTGGGGCGCCCTGAGGGGTTATATGAATATCAATCTTGATGATCGAGATCAATTTTACTATAAACATGTGTATTTAGGGTGCGTAAGAGCTGTTGATTTTATTTTTTCATTGTCGCAGTTCGATGGAGAAAATATAGCTGTTTCGGGCGGCAGCCAGGGAGGAGCTTTATCTATTGTTACGGCAAGCCTTGATCATCGTATCAAATATCTCGCAGCCCTTTTTCCTGCACTGTGCGATCTTACTGGTGATCTTAAAGGCAGAGCGGGTGGATGGCCGCATTATTTCGAAGGGGATAAATTGCATTTCAATAATAAAAAAGATAAGATAGAAACTTGTGGATACTACGACGTTGTAAACTTTGCACGGTTACTGAAAGTACCAGGCATGTACACGTGGGGATACAATGATGAAACCTGCCCGCCAACCTCAATGTACGCCGCTTACAATGTTATCTCAGCACCAAAAGAGTTGTATGTGGCGATGGAAACCGGGCATTGGGAATACCCTGAACAAAATGAAAAATTAAATAACTGGCTTCTTAGCCGATTGAAGAAATAAAATAAACTAGCGGCAGCGAATATTTTTGAAGAAGTAAAAGAATTAGCTGCAAAAAGCCGGATATTGAAATTGTAAAAGATTTGGGGGCTGAAATTTTATCTCTCAAACAATTTTTACAGAGAGACTTTTTATTCCCGGTGATGCTAAAGCACTAGTTAAATTACGCGGAGTGAACAATCACCATTTGTTGGCGGCTTCTCAAAACGAGGCCCGTTAAATTGTATCTTCTCAACGATACACTTCAAAAAAATATTCCGCTTCGTCAAAACGATAAATATATTTTCATTCATTTAAAAAATGGAGCAGCAGGAAAAGAAGAAGTATATTATGGCACTTCGTTTTTTGTCTCGATCCTCACCCTTGTGCTAATCAATTTTCAAATAAAATCAATTGACATCATCAGTAACAAAAGAGAAAAAGAACAGTCAATTTTTAATATTGAGTATCATGAAAAAAATATTTTTGTCTATTGCGGCTTGCATTATAATGTACACTCTTGTGGCACAAACAAATTCGATAAAATTAATTGTACGTGGAGATGACATGGGCTACGCTCACTCCGGGAACGAAGCAATTATTCAATGTTATAAAAACGGAATTGAAAGTTCTGTTGAAGTGCTTGTTCCATCACCATGGTTTCCTGAAGCTGTAAAAATGCTGAATGAAAATTTAGATGTTGATGTTGGCATTCATCTTACATTAACGAGCGAATGGGACTACGAAAAATGGCGGCCCTTAACGGATTGCAAAAGCCTTAAAGATTCAGACGGATACTTTTACCCGATGATCTGGACGAACAAAAATTATCCCGGAAAAAATTTGCTGGCACACGACTGGCAGCTTGTTGATATAGAAAAAGAATGGAGAGCCCAAATAGAACTCGCTTTAGAAAAAATTCCGCGCATAAGTCACATCAGTGGTCACATGGGGTGCACGAACATGAATGACACAGTTTATGCGCTTACCCGCCGTCTTGCAAAAGAATATCATATCGACATCGAGCCGAAAGATTTCAATGTTATTAATGTTAGTTATGAAGGTTCATATGCAACATCGCAGGAAAAAATCACAAGCTTTATTGCTATGCTTCAAAAATTAGAGACTGGTAAAACGTATTTGTTCGTAGACCATCCCGGTTTCAATACTCCCGAATTGCAGGCGATTCATCACATCGGTTACGAAAATGTTGCAGAAGACAGGCAAGGCGTTACCGACGTATTTACGAATGAAAAAGTAAAACAAGTGATCAAAGAAAAGGGAATAGTGTTGATCGGTTATAAAGATCTGAAACAGTAAGAACAATTTTCATAGTCACAGATGATGTAAGTGTGG
>DATBFI010000454.1:0-6701 GCA_036558585.1 Chitinophagaceae bacterium | reverse complement strand
CCTTCTCTGAAGGCAAGTGCTTTTTGATGTAAAAAACAGACACGATATTTCTCGTACAACCTTAATATTTATCGCTCATCTCCTTTCCTGAACACTTAATAAAGAACAAAATTTTAATAAACAATTTTCTGCGGTGATTTGAGAAAAATTTCATGTATGAAATTGTTTTTCTCGGGGATTTTGTGCGTAATTTCTTTTATAACATTTTCACAAGATGCTGCTGTCAGAGGAAAAATAACAATTGTAGTAAGCAATGAACAGCAAAATAAAATAGAAGGCGCCACAGTTGAATTATTGCAACGAAAAGATTCCGGCCTGGTGAAGGCTGCGCTTACTGATAAAGAAGGGCTCGCTGAATTTGAGAACATCGGTGCCGGAGAATATTTACTGAGAATATCATCTCTTAATCATGCAACAGCGTATTCTGAATATTTTTCTGTAACAGAGGAAAAGCAAAATATTTCGCTGCCCGAAATTCATTTGTCTGCAGCAACTACCCAACTGAAAGATGTGACGGTAACGGGCAAAAAACCTTTCATACAAAAATTAAATGACCGCATAGTTGTAAATGTTGAAAGCAGCATTATCAGTGCCGGAAGCTCCGCTTTGGATGTACTTGAACGTTCACCGGGTGTTACAGTGGATCAAAATGATGTAATAGGTTTAAGAGGAAGACAAGGAGTGATCATTATGATAGACGGAAAAGTTAGCCCGCTTACCAGTATTGATCTTGCAAATTATTTACGCGGGCTTCCATCCAATGCTATCGAACGCATTGATATAATTACAAACCCCTCGTCAAAGTATGACGCCGCAGGTAAATCAGGAATTATTGATATAAAGATGAAGAAAGACCAGCGGTTTGGTTTGAACGGAACGGTTACTGCGGGTTACGGACAGGGAGTTTATCCCAAGGCAAATGCCGGGGTAACATTTAATTACCGTAATAAAAAACTAAATGTATTCGGCAATTACAATTATGGATATCGAAAGAACCTGAATCATTTGATATTGAACAGGAACTTTTTTGTTGATGGCGTTTTTAACGGAGGTGACGACAAAGACAACTATGCAGTCATGCCTCTCAATTCGAACACGGGAAGATTTGGGATTGATTTCTTTCCAAATAAAAAAACGATCATCGGTTTCGTAGTGAATTCGAACTTCTACGGTTTCAAAAGAAAGAACACAAACAATTCTGTTGTTATTGATAACCAGAAAGCCCCTTATTCCACTTTCGAAACATTAGCTACCAATAATGATCATTTCAATAACACGGTCGTCAACGTCAATCTTAAACATACATTTGATTCAACCGGCAGAGAACTTACTGCAGATGTGGATTATGGTGTTTTCAATTCCGCTTCCCTCTCTTCGACTGCCACAAAATATTTTAACCTTGACGGCACTATGCTGCAACCTGATTATATTTTGAATGGCGACCAGGATGGAAAGCTTACACTCAAAACCGCTAAAGCAGATTATGTAAACCCTTTGAAGAAGGGTGCAAAGTTTGAAGCGGGATTTAAAACAAGTTTGGTTTCATCGGACAATGATGCAAAATTTTTTGACGTGAGCAGCGGTACACCTGTTGACGATACAAATAAAACAAATCGCTTTTTCTATAAAGAATACAATAATGCAGGATACGTTAACCTGTACAAGGATTTTAAAAAGTTTGATCTCCAGGTTGGACTAAGGGGTGAACAAACTAAAGTAAAAACGCACCAGGTAAAAGGTGATATCCTTTTTGACTCAAGTTATTTTCAGCTCTTTCCAAGTGCATTCTTCAATTATAAATTAAAAGAGGACCAGGTGCTCGGTATTTCAATCAGCCGCAGGATAGACAGGCCTGGTTACTCACAGCTAAATCCATTCCTGTTCCTGATTGATGTTACTACATATGCAACCGGAAGCCCGGGTTTATTACCAGAGCTCACATGGTCATACGAATTGAATTATACTTTAAAAGAACTCAACTTCACATTAGGTTATAGCCATACAAAGCACAACCAGAATATTGCGATAGCAGTTTTTAAAGATGTCTTTCCCGATATTCCTGCACCCGATAATGTTACGGTACAAATTCCCATCAATCTTGAATCGCTCGATTACTTTGGGTTATCAGTTGCAGCACCGATCAAGATCAACAAATGGTGGAATATGATCAGCAATGGTCAGATTTATTACAATCATTTCAACGGGAACCTCGGCACCACAGCATTACATAACGGTTCGCCTGCTGCAGATATAAGTACCAACAATACTTTCACTTTCAACAAAGGGTGGACGGCAGAATTAAACGGAAGCTTTAATTCAGGCGGGCGTGATGGTTATATGGTGGCAGAACCACAATGGGGTGTTTCTGCGGGTGTACAAAAAAATGTATTTAAAAATAAGGGAACCATTCGTTTTAACGTGACTGACATTTTCTGGACGAACCTGCCGAAGGCAACTATTACTTACGACAATTATATAGAGCACTGGCATGCCTACAGGGAAACACGTGTGGCAAACCTTAGCTTTACTTACCGTTTTGGAAATAATAAAGTTGCCGGCGCACGAAGAAGAACAACTGCTTCAGAAGAAGAAAGAAGAAGAGCAGGTAGCTAATAATTGATGATACCCGAACCCTGCAGCAATTGTAAATGTGATTGTATGTTGGCTGTTTTATGTTTTTTAAGGAACTGGTTGATGTGTTTATAAAAATGACTATAATCACAATAACCAAAATCCGAATAGTTGAATGATGACGGCGATTCTACAAATGCAGCAATGGCTTTTCTTATACGAATGATTTGTAAAGCCTGTTTACCCGTAATACTTGTAGTAGCTTCAAAATAACGTTGCAGGGTTCTTGTACTTATATTGTAATGTTTTGCGTATTTTTCAATAGTGGTATTGAAGTCGCCCTGGTAACTATTTTTTATTATGTCTGTCACAACATCAGCCGGCTTCATTGATCCCGTGTATTTCCTGATGATGTTATCATAATATGCACTAGTAAACTCAAGTCTCTTCAAAAAAGAATCCTGTGATTTTATTTTTTCTATAATCTCCTTGTCAATTAAATAAGTCAGGGGAAAAATATATTCTTTGTATTCAAAAAAATTTATCTTCTTCTGAAAGAGCACGGGCGAAACTTTAAACTTTATACCAAAGATTTTATTCCCCGGTGAGTGCATCGTTAGAATATTCTTATAACGGGGCAGGAATGCATCTGATTTTATTTCAAACAGATCATCATCGAGTTGCATTTTAAAGGGCGTACCAAGATTTATAAGGTATGTATAACCGATATCCGGAAAAAGCGCATCCGTAAAGCCATGCGGATATTTTGTCCACAAATTTTCAAAATCTGTTTCCCAGAAAAAATCAATGAATTTTGATAAGGATAGTTTTGCTTTCTTCCTGTGGAAGTGTTGATGAAAATGATCGCGATGAAAAAATTCTACGTGCTGCACAAGGCTCAGTTATCAGATCGAAAATACTCAAAACATTTTTGTGAGAACTAAAGAACCGGCGAAATGATTACCGGCATTTTTATTTTGTATGAGCTTTCGTAATACTATTGAGCATTGTTGTGTAATCACTTACTTGCAAACTTCACCGGGTGCTGATTTCAATTGAAATATCACAAGTATTAACGTGTTCAAAAAAAATTTAATCAAAAAGGCTATCACCAAAAAAGCGTTAAAGCACGGCATAATAAAAAAAGGGACCATAGCGTTCCCTCGTCAGCAAATGAAAAATAAGATTCACTGGAAAGAATAATGTGATCCAACACCAGCAACTGAATGAAAAATAGATATTTAATATGTACAAGGCAAGTGCAGTACAATACTAATTTTAAAGCCTATAAAAGAGAATTATCTTGCGATTACTACCCTTTGCACTTCCCCGGTTGTATTGTTTTTTAAATAGTAAATCCCTGCCTGCAATTTTGAAATATCCAATGTGCTGTTACCAGTAATGTTTTTGGTCAGAACAACCTTGCCCAATTGATCTGTTACCGTAATAGCAACTTTTGCACCTGCATGTATTTGTAAAATATCTTTAGCGGGGTTGGGATAAATAATCAGCTTATGGTTTTTGGTTTCCAATAGATCGCTCTTATCAGCCACTTCTGCTGTGGCAATACTCATGGGTGGTGTATAGTTTAGGGTTACTATCCAGTAATCATTTGAAAAAACATTTCCGCCCCTGTTAGTACCTGTTTTGTCCCCCGTAGCACCAGAATATGAATATCCGGCCAATTTGTACTCATTTATTTTCGTTTCCTTCATATCCATTATTCCATCTTCATTAAAACCGCCAATTGTTTTGTCCCAAACGAAATTTCCAGTCTTGTCTGTCTTTACTACCCAATAATCCCGGCTCTTCCTGTTTTTCTCTGTTTTGTTCCCTGAAATACCCGATCCGGAATATCCGCCCAGGAGGTAGCCACCATCCCGCGTTTGTAAAATTGCCTCGAAGTCTTCAATAGCACCGCCCCCAATTGTCTTATCCCATTGTTTGTGGCCATTAGCGTTTACTTTTACTATCCAATAATCATCCAGGCCAATACTGTTTTGGGTTTTCTCACCGGATATATCTGACCAGGATGTGCCACCAAGAATATATCCGCCGTCTGCGGTTTGCTTCAGATCTGCCAAATAATCATCATAAGTTCCTCCAAAGGTTCTGTCCCACTGTTTTGTGCCAGCATTATTCAGCTTCACTATCCAATAGTCCTCGAATCCTTCCGCTCCTCTCCGTTGCCCGGTTTTTTCTCCAGATTTGGGAGAACGGGAGTAACCTCCCAAAATGTAGCCCCCGTCTTTGGTTTGATGTATTGTTTGCAAAAAATCATAGTCTGAGCCTCCGAATGTTTTATCCCATAATTTATTACCATTAGCATCCAACTTCACTACCCAATAATCAAGAGCCCCCCGGCTGTTTTCAGTTTTATCACCTGAAATATTTGATTCGGAACTTCCTCCTACAATATAGCCACCGTCTGATGTTTGTTCTGCGGTAGGAGGATTCTCGTCACCAAAACCGCCAATTGTTTTATCCCATGTTTTATTGCCATTGGCATCCAACTTTACTATCCAGAAATCGGCATAATAGTCGACGTCCCCTTTATGTGGTTCAGATTTCTCACCTGAGATGTCTGAGAGAGAATACCCGGCCAGTATATATCCGCCATCCTTCGTCTGTCGAACAGAGGATAGTTCATCTAAACTATTACCCCCAATGGTTTTGTCCCATTGTATTTTTCCCGTCTTATCAAACTTAATTATCCAATAATCATCTATGCCCCTGCTATTCTGGCTTTTTTCTCCTGATCTGTTTGAGTAAGAATAGCCTCCTGCTATCCAGCCGCCATCCCTTGTCAGGTCCATGCTTGTTAACCAGTCATAGTCATTCCCGCCGGCTGTACGCTGGCCGGTGATCAGGGGTTGAGAAGAAACGGATGTGAATATTAAGCAGCCAAGCAGGCAAAGAGAGAAGTAATTTTTTTTCATAGAGCAGGTTTTTTAAGTGAAAATTTAAGATGCCATAGTAAGATAAAAAATTAGCAACAACTTTTACAAATTGTTTAAAGCGATTTTCATTATGCACAATTAATTTATTTTCTTGCAGCAAATAAAGGCTTATCCAGGGCTTTCATTGCTCTCGGGGTTTTGATCACAAAACGCTGTTGGCCTCTCTTGAATAATTTTGATTACTGCTTACAAATTTGTACCCTGTTAAGGCTATAAACAAGAGAGCTTTCCCGCAATTTCAAATTCAGGAGTATTTACCTGAAATACGTATAACTACGTGTGTTCATACTCTGTTTTGAACTAAGGTTGTGTGCCGGCAAACTAATGTAAGTATGAAATAAATAACCACGACGTGTAAAGCATTTTTGTTCTTCGCAGTAAATATGAACTAAGGGCTGTAAAGTGGATTACGAAGCCGCAAAAGTGTTACAGGATATTCAGGATTATTGAAGAATTGTTTCAGGCGGTAATGTTTAGAGTAAAATAATTTTTTTTCCCGATAAAAAAATTTGGGTATAACTTTAAATACTCAAAACTTCTCATAGGTTAATCGTCCCTGCATTTTTATACAGGGGCTTTATTTTTTTATCTATCGACCAGTTTAATATTGATACACCACCATGAATCCAAGGCAAAGCTGCTGCGCAATAATTAAGTGCAGAGGTGCGGAGAGGTAAAAAGAGAATTCATAATTTGTCAACTATAAGTCCCGACACTTCTTTGAATTTCACTTCTGACGAGTGACTCGTCACTTTATTCAACTTCATTCTGAACATTTTTTCACTTTTTCTAACCAGGAAGAAATAAAAATTTGTGCCGTCACTATGGTAATATGCCTCATCACCTAAACCGGTTACAATCTCAACACCTTCGTGCCCGCTATTGGCCTTGTAGATAGCAGTATAAGCGTTTTGCGCAGCGGCTACATCAGCGTATACTTCATACATAAAGTAGAGTTTACCGGTTTTGCCGGTTATTGTATCCTGTAAATGTGCTGTGTAATCACATCTATACTCCAGTGTATCGGTCTTTTTAATAAAAGTATTACATGTAAGTTCCGCAGGCTCGCCCATTATTTTTTCCGCATCTGAAAGGGTAAGGAGTTTTGATGCTATCGCTATACTGTCACTTTGAATTACGCACGGTTCATTGTCATCATTCAGAACGGAT
>DATBFI010000453.1:0-7316 GCA_036558585.1 Chitinophagaceae bacterium | reverse complement strand
GATACCGCTTGAATTCCCTGCAGTAACAGTACCATCTTTTGCAAATGCCGGTTTTAGCCCCGCAAGCTTTTCCAATGAAGTTTCTCTCGGGTGTTCATCCTGTTCAAATATAGTTGCCTCTTTATTTTCGGTGATCTCTATTGAAACAATTTCATCTTTCCATTTGCATCCCTTTAGTGCAGCAGCATATTTTTGTTGCGATTGCAACGCAAAAACATCCTGTTCTTCCCGACCGATGTTCCATTGCTTTGCCACATTTTCGGCGGTTTCGCCCATTGAAAAGGGATAATACATATCAGCCAGTTTCTTATTCGTAAAACGCCAGCCGATCGTAGTGTCATATATCTCTGTCTTTCGGCTCCACGCTCCATCACTCTTGGCCATTACAATTGGTGCTCTTGTCATACTTTCAACACCGCCCGCAACATAGACCATTCCTTCACCACACATGATCGCTCTTGACGCATCCATTACAGCCTGTAAACCACTCGCACATAAGCGGTTCACCGTGTTGCCGGCAACGCTCACAGGCAGCCCCGCCAGTAAAGCCGCCATCCGTGCCACGTTGCGATTATCCTCACCCGCCTGGTTAGTATCGCCTGCAATTACATCCTCAATTGCTGCCGGATCGATTGTTACGTTTCGTTTAAGCAACGCTTTAATAACATGCGCCAGCAAATCATCAGGTCTTATCGTACTTAACTTTCCACCATATCTTCCAATCGGCGTTCTTACTGCGTCTATTACATAAACCGTTTTCATCAGGCTGTTCTTTTTTTGCTGCACAAAATAACGGTTTTTGATCTAAAGATTTTATGAGTCCAAGTAGGATGATAAGTTTACTTCTTTGTTCCGTCACAAGTAAACTCTTGTCATGTTAAAGTACTGGGGCATAGATGCCTGTTAAACTTTAACTACAACTATAAACGACAAACTGCAAACCACTCTTACCTTTGCCGAATGTCTGAGAAAAAAAATATTCGCCATTTGAATTTGAATGAGCTTGAAAATTATTTTACGGAGACGGGTGAAAAAAAATTTCGGGCAAAACAAATTTATGAATGGGTATGGCAAAAACACGCACACAGCTTTGATGAAATGACTAACCTTGGTAAAGAACTTCGTGCGAAACTTGCCGAACAATTTTCTCTGCCTTCATTAAAAATAGACACTACACAGCACAGCGTCGATGGCACTATTAAGAGCCGTTTCAGAACTTTTGAAGGACATTTGGTAGAAGGCGTTTTGATCCCTGCAGATGACAGAAGAACGGCTTGTGTTTCTTCCCAGATAGGCTGCAGCCTGAGCTGCAAATTTTGTGCAACAGGTTATATGGAACGTAAACGCAACCTGACGTACGATGAAATATTTGATGAGGTGGTCCTGATAAACCAGCAAAGCGAGAGGATCTATAATAAAAAGCTTTCAAACATTGTATTTATGGGGATGGGCGAGCCTTTGCTCAATTACAACAACGTGTTGAAAGCAATTGAAAAAATTACGGCGGAAGATGGTCTGTTCATGAGTCCCAAACGTATAACGGTTTCTACTGCCGGCGTTGCCCGAATGATAAAGAAATTAGGTGATGATAAGGTGCGTTTTAAACTCGCGTTATCATTGCATGCTGCAAATGATAAAAAACGGAATGAAATAATGCCTATCAACGAAAGCAATGACATCCGTTCATTGGTTGAAGCATTAAATTATTTTTATAGGCAAACCGGTAATGAAATAACTTTTGAATATATTCTTTTTCAAAACTTCAATGATTCACAAAAAGACGCGGAAGAATTGGTAAAGATTTACCGGCAGGTGCCTGCTGATCTGGTCAATATTATTGAATACAATCCTATCGACGAATTTAAGTTTTCAAAACCAACCGAATCAGCTGTACTCAATTTTATGCAATACCTTGAAATGCATAAAGTAAATGCAAGACTTCGAAGGAGCCGCGGTAAGGATATAGATGCAGCATGCGGCCAGCTGGCAAATAAATAACTATGTCTCCGAAGAGAAAAATTTCACATTTGACATTCACGTCCCACGATTTTTAAATTACTGTTGTAAAACAGCAAATACATACATTATGGCAAACCACCCATTTGAAAAGTTTATCAATAAAGCTGCAAGCGGTGCCAAAAAGAAAGAAACAATAAGACAGGAAAAAAGAAAATTAAAGCAAGAGAAAAGAGAGAAGATTGAAGAAGCAAAATCAAAAATACAAAAGATAAAAAATAAGGAACAGGAAAAGAACGAGGTACGAAGTACGAACTACGAAAGTTCCAAATCGTTTAATCATAAACTACAAACAACAAAACACAAATCTCAACAGGCAACAGAAGATTGGAAATTGTCAACCGGCCTCATGCCTTTAAATAAATTTATTGCGCACACCGGCATTTGCGCAAGACGTGAAGCGGCAGAAATAGTGAAACAGGGAAAGGTTCGGGTAAATGATTCTGTTGTGTACGAACCAGGTTTTAAAGTATCATCAAACGATAAAGTTTCTGTCAGCGGTAAGCAAGTTTTTTTACAAAAAAACCTGGTCTACATTCTTTTAAACAAACCCAAAGATTATATCACTACTGCCAAAGATCCCGAAGGAAGAAAAACTGTTTTTGATTTAATAAAGCACGCTGCCAAAGAGAGAGTTTATCCCGTTGGCAGACTCGACAGGAATACAACAGGTGTTTTATTGATGACGAATGATGGTGAACTCGCTCAAAAGCTTACACATCCTTCGTTTGAAGTAAAAAAACTGTACGAAGTAAAACTCGACAAACCACTGGCAAAACGAGATTTTGAAACCATACTTAAGGGTGTAACACTGGAAGATGGTTTTGTAAAAGCAGATGCTTTGGCTTATGCTGATACAAAAGATAAAAGTATTATTGGGATCGAGATCCATAGCGGGCGTAACAGGATTGTACGTCGATTGTTTGAGCATCTTCATTATGATATAAAAAATCTTGACCGCGTAATGTTCGCCAATCTCACGAAGAAAAATGTAGATCGTGGCAAGTGGCGTTTCTTAAATGAAAAAGAAGTGCGACTATTGAAATATATGAATCAATCTTTTGTTCGTTCAAAAAAATAAAAGAACCTTTTTTGCGAACTATCCATTCTGATATTCACTCGCCGCAACATTCTATGAGCAAACAAACAAACCAACCTGAAATAATTTTTGAGAACGAAAACTTTATTGTCATCAATAAACCATCAGGTTTATTAAGTATCCCTGACAGAGTACAATCTGAAATATCGCTAAAAGATATGCTCATCCACCAGTATAGGGAAATATTCACCGTACACCGTTTGGACAGGGGAACAAGCGGGGTGATTGTATTTGCCAAAAATGAACAAACACATAAGCAGCTTTCTCAATCATTTGAAGGAAGAGATGTGGAGAAATATTATGTTGGGTTAGTTCATGGTAAAATGCAAAACGAAGAAGGAACTATAGATGCGCCTATTGCAGAACACCCGGTAAAGAAGGGTAAGATGGTTACAGATAGAAAAGGCAAACCTTCAGCAACTGATTATTCGATACTGGAAAATTTTCGTTTATTCTCATGGGTGAAGTTTCGCATTTACACCGGTCGTACGCATCAGGTACGGGTACACATGCAACATATAAATCATAGTATTGTATGCGATGAATTGTATGGAAGTGCTGAGCCAATTTATCTTTCATCACTGAAACGTAATTATCATTTATCAAAAAAAGAAGATAGCGAAAGACCCATTCTTTCGAGATTAGCATTACATTCCTTACTACTTAAGTTTGATTTAAATGGTGAGCGCTATGAATTTGAAGCAGAGATCCCTAAAGATCTGCGGGCAACACTACAACAATTGAGAAAGTTAAACCGGGATTAATAAAAATTATTGCCAATAAGTTACCTCACATTTTATAACTAATAAAATATTGAGAAAGCGTACATCGTTTAACCTCTCTTATTTTTTATTGTGGCCTGTTTTGAATTTCAATACGAACAGCGTCAAATTTCAAAGGCGTTGAATCCCTTCGATTTTCGTATGGTACAGCAAGGACCTGGATATTAAAGTTTTTTGGATCAAGTTTATCATCGGCAAGCAGCCTTTTGATATTTTCGGTTACTTCAAAAGAATAAGAATTTTTTTTAGCCATTTTCATACCGCTCATGTTAACAGGGGCATCCTCAAAAAAATTAATAAACCCAACAGATACAGGATCGGTATCAGGTACAAACCGGTCGGCATAATCACAGTTTATAAAAACTCTTAAATAAATATCCCGTTTCCCGGGAATCTCCAAACCATCAATATATAATTTAATTATCTCATCGTTTTCACTGTTAACAATTGAAGGTTGGATAGTGTTGATTTTAGCTGCAACAGCATCATTCAATGTAAGGGGAATCGAAACGAATGAGTTTGTTTTTATTGTCTGAGGAGTTGCATTAGCACCTGATAAATTTTCTGCCGGCATAAAGTCTGTTTTAAAAAGCCGGGGTGGAGCAAGAATTTGCATATCCTCATAAACGTAACCTAAGGAGCCGGTAGATAAAACATCAGAAACACTGATCGAAGGAACAGGTTTGCCATCTTTATCAAAAAAATTATTTTTAAACTCGGTCCTCAACCATGCCGAATCTGAGGTGTTGGAGTTTCCTCTTGAATTCCAAACACTCCACAGCCTGTCAAGATTTGTATGATGTAGCCAAAAAAGTGGGTCTAATCCTGCAGTTCCAAGAGTAGCCATATGCCCTCTCACAAAACCGGCATGGATGTAATTATGTGGTGTGCCTTCCAGTTGCCCGATTGAATTGCTGCGACCACTTGCGAAACTTTCAAATGATTTTATACTGAGAATCTTATCAAGTGTTGATGCACCTATCTGTTTTGAATCTGCTACGGAAGCCTGAGTGGCAACACGGGTGTTATCATTCAGTGCATTATCTGCTCCCCAAAAGGTTGACGGAACCTTAGGCGTATTCGCCCAGTTCCAATAGGGAAGAGCAAAGTTTGGGTCGCCACTCATTTCTCTGCATATCTGCTCGAAGTAGTATAGAAAACAGCGATGCCAGGGTAAAAATAACCAGGTATGGTGCGGACAAAGGTCTTTATGGATATTTGCCTGCTTTGTCCAGCTCCTCCCATCACCAGCTGGCAGTTTCTTCATTTCTGTAACTGCTTTCTTATATGATACTATCACAGGATCTGTTTTGCTTAAGAGACCAACATCTTTTCGTATAAAGAGGGGAGGATTATTTGAGTAAATTTTTTTTTCTTTAGAGAATATATCCAGGCCAATAAAGGGTAAAGCGCTCAAAGAGACTGAGCTTAAAAAATTTCTTCTGTGCATATTTTTTATTTTATTAACTGCAGGATTTTTCTTTTTGAGCAGTTGATCAGACTTGCTTTAAACAATTTTCAAAATGGTTTTGAAGATGCATGTACCTCTTTCTGCTCTTAATTTAAACTGGTATTCGAGTTTAAGAGTGTCTTTACAAAAACGGAAAAAGTAAAAATAAAACGGCAATCGACTATCTACTACCGATGAAATGTGTGCGGAATTTTTCTTCATGTGCAGGCTATGCTGTTTTTATATTTACACATTCACAACGAACGCCGGGTTTGATCCAGTCGGTCCACGCAGATAGTTAATGTAACACACTACAGGAGTTATGTTCATACACCTAAAGATTAAATCGAGCATAATTGTATACTTATAACTTAGGTTGATTACACATTGTAATACTATTGGAATTTCAGAGGATGGATTTACAAATAGTTTACAGTACCTGCAATGCAGGACATGTAACTGAGCGAAAAAAATTTACGGGAAAAAATATTTATACACGAAAGCTGTTCTTCACGACTTTAAGGTACAAATCCGTCAGGAAAAAAATTATTTTTTCTCAAAGAGATTTTATTTCATGTTCTTATCTCCAATAATAGCTGTCAAAAAAATTTTACTCATTCTTATACACGATCCCTTCCTTCATTACAAATTTTACCTTTCCCATTACATGTATATCTGTGGCAGGATCTCCATCGACAGCAATAATATCCGCGAGTTTATCTTTTTCAATTGTTCCAACTTTGGTTGATATACCAATTAACTCAGCAGCATTAACAGTAGCTGCTTTTATGGCATCGAGCGGCGGCATTCCCGCTTCTGTCATATAAATAAATTCTATCCAGTTCTTTCCATGCGCATACACTCCGGCGTCCGTTCCAAATGCGATCTTCACACCTGCCTTGTACGCCTTGTCGAATGTCGCCTGTATTTTTGGGCCGATAGCAATTGCTTTTTGCGCAATCACTTCCTGGTAATAACCGGGCTTCTTTGCAGAGTCTGCAACAGATTTTCCTGCAATAATAGTAGGCACATACCAGGTACCATATTGTTTGAACAATGAAATGCACTCATCATCCATAAAAGTGCCATGCTCAATCGATGAAATACCCGCACGTATTGCACGTTTGATTGCTTCAGGACCATGAGCATGTGCAGCAACTTTCATCCCGTAATCCTTTGCAGTTTGAACTATGGCTTTAATTTCATCTTCAGAAAATTGAGCACCACTGCCATCTTTTTCCAAACTCAGCACACCACCTGAAGCCATGATTTTTATAAGGTCACTTCCCTCCTTATACCGAAGCCGAACGGCTTTTACACACTCATCCACACCATTGGCAACGCCATCTTTAGGCGAAGGGTTACCCATTAGATCATCACGTAAACCATTAGTAGGATCGCCATGGCCTCCGGTCGATGAAATTGTTTTTCCTGCTGTATAAATTCTTGGGCCTTTTATTAATCCTTTATTGATAGCATTTCGTAATGAAATGTTTACACCCGTTCCGCCCAGATCTCTTACTGTTGTAAACCCCGCCATAAGCGTGGCAAAAGCATAGTTGACTGATTGAAATGCATAATCAGTCGGGTTCATGCGAAACTGGTCTGCAAATTGAGTAGGACTTGTTTGCTCTTCCAGATGCACATGGCAATCGATCAGGCCGGGCATAACGGTTTTCTCTTTGAGTTCAATTACTTTATCATTTGAATTCGCGGGTATATAACCTTTCTGCACGTCAATAATTTTATCGCCTTCAATTATTACGGACATTTCTGTAAGTACTTTCGGCTCTTTTACATCAATTAATTTTCCGCAGTGAAGAATAGTTCTTTGAGCAAATAAAAAGTTTGAGATAAACAGCGTCGCAGCGAATAAAAAATTTCTCATAGTAATTAATCCGTTTGTTATGAAGATACCAAAGAAGTTTGATGTGGAGATTGGGGTAGTTTTTTAATTCTTTTCCGTTTC
>DATBFI010000452.1:0-6572 GCA_036558585.1 Chitinophagaceae bacterium | reverse complement strand
TGTGAAGTTTAAAGACTGATTGACGAGGCTACAGACGACACATATATTCCTGCAACTTTCAACAAAAAAGTGTAACAACTTTTTTCATGAACGCATCTTTACTATATAAAAGCAATTGCTATCTGGCAGAAGGACCGATGTGGCATAATGAAAGAGAAAGTTTTTTTTGGGTTGATATTGATGGAAAGGCGTTTCATGAATACAAATTGCAAAGTGGCGATGTAAGAAGGTGGCAATTATATCACCGGATTAGTTTGGTTGTTGAAAGCAAAGATGGCAGGTTGATACTTGGAATGGAGAATGGAATTGCGGCATTCAATCTTCAAACAGAAACAATGGAGTGGCTGGTTGATCTTGAAAGAAATATTCTGACAAACCGCAGCAATGACGGGGCTTGTGATGCTGCCGGTCGTTTGTGGATTGGCACTATGGCAAAAGATTTTGCACCTGCAGCAGGATCGCTGTATTGTATTGACGCAAATTTTTCTGTAACAAAAAAATTGGAGAAACAAACTATTCCGAATGGTTTAGTGTGGTCGCTTGATAATAAACGCATGTATTTTATTGATACGCCAACCCAATGTGTGCGTTCATTTTTATTTGATGTTGAATCAGGCAATATACAATTTGAAAAAGTTGTGATAGAAATTGATAAACAAAATGGCTCGCCTGACGGAATGGCGATTGATGAGGAGGGGATGTTATGGATTGCACAGTGGAATGGGTTTGGCGTGTACAGGTGGGATCCTTTGAAAGGAAGATTGCTTGATAAAATTACATTACCTGTTCCGCAGGTTAGTTCATGTGTGTTTGGCGGTGATAAATTGAATTATCTTTTTATTACCACTGCCCGTGAAAATATGAAAGATGCTGACTTGCAGAAATATCCTGACAGCGGCAATGTTTTTATAGCTGAGACAAAAGTGAAAGGCGTGCCTGCGTTTAAGTTTGGATAGTCAGCCATTAATTACTCGAAAAATGAAGATAATCAAATATGATTATAATGGCTTCTGCAGGATATGACAATTACGGCGTCGTTTGTTACTGTATAAATAATTCTATGTTCATCATTAATTCTTCTGCTCCAATAACCTCTTAAATCACCTTTCAGCGCTTCGGGTTTTCCTATTCCCTGAAATGGCTCTTTCACTATAGAAGAAAACAAAATCACAATTTTCTTTAAAAGTTTAAGATCATTGTGCGCCCAAAATTCAAAATCTTCAACAGCATGCTCTTCAAGTATTAGTTTCCTCATAGTTCGGATTCATTTAAAAAACTGTTGATCTCATCCATAGTATACTCTTTTATATTTTTATTTTGGTTTACATTTTCAACAGCCTTTAAAATGCGCTCTCTTGCAACCGGATCTCTCAAAACAAATTCTGTTTCATCTATTTCATCTTCATAAATATGAACAGCTATTTTCTTTCCCCTAAACGAAGATTTTATGAAGTCAATTAGAGCCACATTTAATTCATCTGCATTTAGCCTAACAAGTGTATCCATGTGAACGTTTTGTTCCAAAGTTAGCAAATTTGAACATGGTAAAAAGCGGGCTTATACTTCTAATGGTTCTGGATTCTAATGTTTTAAAAGCTTTGTTGCTACGGAACAATCTATACAAGAGTGTAACTACTCTCACCAATATTATAGAATCCGACTCAATTGAAAATAATAAATCGCATATCTTTAAAACTTTATTGTTTTAGAATTATGCAACAAGAATTACGAAGCCGCAACTGGTTTGGTCGTAAAGGAAAAGACGGTTTTATTTATCGGGCATGGATGAAGAACCAGGGCATTCCCGATTATGAATTTAACGGCAAACCAGTGATCGGTATTTGCAATACATGGAGTGAACTTACACCCTGCAACGCGCATTTTCGTGAACTGGCGGAAAGCGTGAAACGTGGTGTGTATGAAGCAGGTGGATTTCCTGTCGAATTCCCGGTGATGTCTCTTGGTGAAACGTTGATAAAACCAACTGCAATGTTATATCGCAATCTTGCAAGTATGGATGTGGAAGAATCCATTCGTGCAAACCCGATTGATGGTGTAGTGCTTTTGTGTGGTTGCGATAAAACAACACCGTCACTGGTAATGGGTGCCTGCAGTGTTGATCTGCCTGCAATTGTTGTATCGGGTGGGCCAATGCTTACAGGACGACACAACGGGCAACAGCTTGCAACAAGCGATGTATGGCGTTTATACGATTTGTATAAAGAAGATAAGATTTCACAAGATCAGTTAATTACCATTGAAGCCGCTATGTGCAGAAGCCGGGGCCATTGCGCTGTAATGGGTACCGCATCATCGATGGCTTGCATGATAGAGTCACTGGGGCTTTCCTTACCGGGTAATGCTGCCATTCCCGCAGCAGATTCAAGAAGGAAAACGCTTGCTCAACTTTCCGGGTTGCGTATTGTTGACATGGTGAAAGAAAATCTTATACTTTCAAAAGTGCTTACTCGTGAAGCGTTTGAAAATGCTATCATTACCAATGCCGCTATCGGCGGCTCTACAAATTTTGTAATTCATTTGCTCGCCATTGCCGGCAGAATTGGAGTTAAGCTGACGCTTGACGATTTTGATCCGTTATCAAAGAATATTCCTTTGATCGCTAACATCCAGCCTTCCGGAAAATATTTCATGGAAGATATGTTTTATGCGGGAGGTCTGCCTGCAGTTCTGAAAGAATTGGATGGTTATCTTCATGATTGCATTACAGTGAATGGAAAAACAATGAAGGAAAATTATAAGATGGCCGAATGTTATGATCGTGATGTTATTGCTACTGTTGAAAAACCTTTTAACAATGCAACAGGTCTGGCAATTTTGCATGGCAACGTTTGCGAAAATGGCGCTGTGATAAAGCCATCTGCTGCAAGCAAACATTTAATGCAGCATACAGGCAAGGCTGTTGTATTTGAGAACATTGAAGATTACAAAGCAAGAATAGATGATGATGCACTCGATGTTGATTAGAATAGCATTCTTGTGCTGAAGAATGTTGGTCCTAAAGGCTATCCACGCATGCCCGAAGTGGGTAATATGGGTTTGCCCAAAAAATTATTGATGAGCGGGATCACCGATATGGTGCGCATTTCGGATGGTCGCATGAGCGGCACCGGTTTTGGAACTGTTGTGTTACATGTGTCACCAGAAGCTGCTACCGGGGGTAATTTCAGCGTGATACAGGATGGGGACAGGATAACGCTTGATGTACCCAATCGTTCGTTGCATGTGGATGTAAGTGATGAAGAATTGCAACTCAGAAAACAAAACTGGAAACCACAAATGCCACGGGCAAACAGAGGGTATGTCGGTTTGTACATAAAACATGTTGAGCAGGCACATGCCGGTGCTGATCTTGATTTTTTGAAAGGCGGTTCGGGAAGTGAAGTCACGAGAGATTCACATTAATGCTTAAATCACGCGTATAAAAATTCTTCTTTACATCCTGACAGACCTTTACTTTTGCACCTCAATTTTTTATTTCACCAATATACTTCCCTTCAGGAGATAGGCTTTATGAGAGTAATGAAGTTTGGCGGTACCAGTGTTGGCAGGCCGGAACGTATGCATCATGTGGCAGAACTGATCACGAAAAATAATGGGCCGAAGATCGTTGTATTAAGTGCTTTAAGCGGCACTACGAATGCCCTGGTGTCTATTAGTGATTGTATTGCGGGTGGCGACAGAGCCACGGCCAAACGAAAAATAGATGAACTGGAAACACATTACCGCAATTTTGTGCAGGAACTTGTTGCAACCGAAACCACGCGGGCAAAAGCAAATGCGATAGTTTCCGAGCATTTTGAATTTCTCAACATCATTCTTAAGATATCTTTCAGTGAGGCATTGAATAAAGATATTCTTGCGCAGGGTGAATTAATGAGCACTAAATTATTCTGTGTTTACCTGGAGCAAAAGAATATTGATCACCTGCTGCTGCCTGCGCTGGAATTTATGAGCATTGACGCAAACGAGGAGCCACAGATCGGAAGCATTAAAGTAAAACTAAGTCAGCTCCTCCAACAGAACAGTGATAAAAAATTATTTATCACACAAGGTTATATATGCCGCAACATAAAAGGGGAAGTGGATAACTTAAAACGTGGCGGAAGTGACTATACCGCTTCATTAATTGCTGCTGCTATCAATGCTGAGGTATGCGAGATATGGACAGACATTGATGGCATGCACAACAATGACCCCCGTATAGTAAATAAAACAGTTCCCGTTGAGCAATTGAGCTTTGATGAAGCTGCCGAGCTTGCTTATTTCGGGGCAAAAATCCTGCATCCGGCATGTATATGGCCCGCGCAGCTTTTTAACGTGCCGGTGAAATTGCTCAACACAATGAAACCTGATGCAAAAGGTACAACCATTGAAGAAGATGCCAACAGTATTGGCGTAAAAGCGGTTGCAGCAAAAGATGGCATTATTGCAATCAAGATCAAGAGCAGCCGCATGTTGCTGGCTTACGGATTCTTAAGAAAGATCTTCGAGGTCTTTGAAAAATACCGTACCTCCATTGATATGATCACCACTTCAGAGGTTGCAGTATCTGTTACGATCGATTCAGATGCCAATCTTAATGCTATTGTTAAAGAGCTGGAACCATTTGGCAGTGTGGAGATAGACAAAGACCAAACTATTGTTTCAATCGTGGGGAACGAAATTGCGCAAACACCAGATGTGCTGAAAAAAGTTTTTAATGCAATAAGTACAGTGCCAGTGAGAATGGTGAGTTATGGTGGCAGTAAACATAACATTTCTTTGCTGGTGCCCGGGGCATATAAAATGGAAACGTTGCAATTATTGAATAGGGGAGTATTTGGATTGTAAGCCCTCCAAACCCTGCCTGCCGGCAGGCTCCCTTAATGGAGACTTTAAAACGAAGTGCCAAGGTCTGAGTATTTTGTACGCAGGTATTTTTTATTTTAAGCAAATATGAAAATGAGCTGAATTTTACGTGCTAAAAATGCTCCTCAAACATATCTCCCGAAAAAAATAAAATTCATTGCGGTAATTTTGAAAAATATTTCTGGATTAAGAAGCATTGGAAATTTATTGTTCTGTGTCTTCGCTCTCGATGAATATAGTTTCGTCAGTACAAGTGTGCGACGCAACTAAGATGACCTAAGAACAAAGGCCTGGTACATAAAAAATTTGTTAATGAAACATCTTGTTGTTGTACATAAATATTTCTGGAAGTATCGTTATCGTTTTACGGTAGGCATTCTTTTCGTCGTTGCATCAAACTATTTTGGTGTGCTTGCTCCTGAGATAACCGGCTACGTTGTAAACATGGTGCAGCAACATTTGCCTGGTGCAAAGTCTGTGCATGCAAATGCCACTTATAACACGGTAGTAAACGCTTTTGTTAAATGGGTGCAAACCATGAGTTTCAGGGAGCTTGTGCTGATATGCAGTATCACTATACTGATCCTGGCACTATTGCGCGGATTCTTTATGTTCATGATGAGGCAGACCCTTATCGTTATGAGCAGGCATATTGAATATGATATGAAAAATGAAGTGTATGAACACTACCAGAAACTTGACGCAGGTTTTTTTAAAACGCACAGGACCGGTGACCTGATGAACAGGATTGCGGAAGATGTAAGCCGTGTGCGGATGTATACGGGCCCTGCTATCATGTATTTTGTAAATCTCGTATCGCTCATTGCACTTTGTCTTGTAAACATGTTCAGCAAGGATGCTTACTTAAGCATGATGGTATTATCACCATTGCCATTACTTGCCATCACTGTTTATTTTGTAAATACCATCATTCATAAGAAAAGTGAAAAGGTGCAGGAACGTTTATCAGACCTCACCACCAATGCACAGGAATCTTATTCAGGAATTCGTGTTATTAAATCATTTGTGCAGGAAAAAGCCATGACGCTTTTCTTTAAACAAAATAGTGAGGCTTACCGGCAGAATGCTGTGGGTCTTGCAAAAGTTGAAGCTGTTTATTTTCCAAGCATGACCTTAATGGTGGGTCTTAGCACGTTGCTTACAATTTTAATTGGAGGACAAATGGCGTTGGCTGATCCATCAAAGGTTGGGATAATTGTTGAGTTTGTTATTTATATCAACATGCTTACGTTTCCTGTTACTGCAATTGGCTCCGTTGCAAGTATGATTCAAAGAGCAGCTGCTTCACAAAAAAGACTTAATGAATTTCTTCACACAGAACCTGCTATACAATCACCGCCAACTGAGATTAAGGAAGCAATACTATCAGGTGATATTATTTTCAATAATGTATCATTTACGTATACGCACACTGGCATCAGGGCGCTTAAAAACTTTTCTCTTACCATTAAGAAAGGAGAGAAGGTGCTGATCCTGGGCAAAACCGGAAGTGGCAAATCCACTGTTGTACAATTGCTCTTCAGGTTTTATGATCCTGATGAGGGCAGCATTACCATTGGTGGAAAAGATATCAGGTCAATTCCTTTAAATCATCTCCGTAATGATATAAGTTTTGTGCCCCAGGATATTTTTCTTTTCAGCGATACGGTTGAGCATAATATCAGCTTTGGTTTAAATAAAGA
>DATBFI010000451.1:0-4467 GCA_036558585.1 Chitinophagaceae bacterium | reverse complement strand
GCTGCATTGGAAAGTATTGCTTATCAAACAATGGATGTGGTAAACGCAATGCAATCAGATTCAAACATTACGGTCAAAGAATTAAGGGTTGATGGTGGTGCAACAGCAAATAATTTTTTGATGCAATTTCAGAGTGATATTTTGAATACAAAAGTTATCAGGCCCACTGTTACTGAAACTACTGCATTAGGCGCTGCATATCTTGCCGGTCTTGCAGTCGGTTATTGGAAAAATATGGAAGAGATACAACAACAATGGAAGATAAATAAAATATTTGAGCCCGGAATAAATGATAACGAAAGAAAACATTTAGCAAGCGACTGGAAACGAGCAATTCGCGCCGCACAATTTTGGGCAGATGATGATCAATCATAAGTTGCTGCGATCATAATTACTAAATGTGGATTCAATTACCAGAGCACAGCTGTATCACCTGATTTGAATAGCTATCGAAATTAAGTAAAGTCAAATAGAAACAAAGGTTGACAATAAAAATTTTACTGAATGAACCGGTCTTCAATGCTTCAGCAATTAAAAGATGAAACAGAATGGGACATTGTTATTATCGGCGGAGGCGCTACCGGTCTTGGCTCTGCTGTTGATGCAGCAAGTCGCCGGTATAAAACTTTATTGATAGAACAATTTGATTTTGGCAAGGGAACGTCAAGCCGTTCTACCAAACTTATTCACGGTGGCGTGCGTTATTTGGCACAAGGCAATATAAAACTGGTAATGGAAGCATTGCGTGAACGTGGCTACCTGTTAAAGAATGCGTCTCATTTTACAACTGCTATGCCTTTTGTGGTACCCGTATACAGTTGGTTCAATAAATTCTATTATGGAATAGGTTTAAAACTATATGATCTGTTAAGTGGAAAACTTAGTCTTGGCAAAACAAGATCGCTTAATAAAAAAGAAACATTGCAGCAATTACCTGGCATTAGCAATAAAAAATTGAAGGGAGGAATTCTTTATTATGACGGCCAGTTTGATGATGCACGTTTGGCAATTGAATTAGCTGTTACTGCTGCAAATTACGGCGCAACAATATTGAATTACTGCAAAGCCAAAGGATTTACAAAGCCAGGAAAAAAAATTTCAGCTGTTATATTGGAAGATACAATAAATCGGATCACTTACCAGGTAAAGACAAAAGTTGTAATCAACGCTACAGGCGTTTTTGCAGATGAAATAATACAGATGGATGAACCGGAAAAAGACGTATTAGTAACGCCATCTCAGGGTATTCACCTCGTTGTAGACAAACATTTTTTTCCGGGAACAAGTGCATTGATGATCCCTAAAACTGACGACAAACGTGTGTTGTTTGCTGTGCCCTGGCATGATAAAGTTTTATTGGGCACCACCGATACACGCGTTGATAAAATCAATTTAGAACCACGGCCACTTGATGAAGAGATCGGGTTTGTATTAAAGCATGCCAATCGCTATTTACAGAAAAATATTACAAGAAGTGATGTGCGAAGTATGTTTGCAGGGTTGCGCCCGCTCGTTAAAAGAAGGGCAGCAAAGAAAACATCTTTACTCAGCAGGGACCACACTATTATTGTATCAAAATCCGGCTTGGTAACTATCACCGGAGGCAAGTGGACAACATATCGGAAAATGGCAGAAGATGCAGTGGATAATGCCGTGTTTGTGGCAAGGCTTCCAAAAAGAGATTGCATCACCAAACATTTGATTATTGGCAACAAAGAAGATGTTTTTACAAAAGAAGATGGAAATAATTTCATTCACTCATCTTTTCATTTTACAGAAAAAGATATTGAATGTTTTATACAAAAAGAAATGGCCGTAAGTGTGGAAGATGTTTTGGCAAGAAGAACAAGATTATTATTTTTAGATGCTCACGCTGCAATTGATGCGGCAACACCTGTTGCAAAATCAATGGCAGTAATTATGAATAAAAATGAACAATGGATAAGTGAACAGGTGAATTTATTTATGCAACTTGCCAGGCAATATTGTATTGATGCGCTGTAAAAAATAGATCCGGGAAACAAGATTTAGGATATACAACTACAAAGCAAGTTGGATACCGAAAACCGTAAACTGCAAACTGAGAACCGGAAATCGAACTATAAACTATAGCTTATGACTCCTTTTATCGGCGAAATTATTGGGACAGCCTTACTCATCGTTCTTGGCGACGGTGTTGTTGCCAATGTTATTCTTAGCAAAACCAAAGGATACAGCGGAGGATTAATCGCCATCACCTTTGGCTGGTCAATGGCTGTATTTGTTGGAGTATATGTTTCAGCGTCTGCAAGCGGTGCACATCTAAATCCGGCCGTAACAATTGCATTGGCCTATGCAGGTAAATTTCAGTGGGGGAATGTGCCATTATATATTGTTGCTCAATTTATAGGGGCGATGTTGGGTGCATTTCTTGTGTGGCTTGCTTACAAGCAACATTTTGATGAAACAGAAGATCCAAACAACAAACTGGGTGTATTTTGCACAGCTCCCGCAAAACGCAGCAGGCTACATAATTTTACTACCGAATTTATTGGCACGTTCGTATTTATGTTTGCTGTGCTTTCAATCACCAAGTCTTCCTCAAGTCTTGGATCATTAGATGCATTGCCGGTTGCGCTGGTAGTGCTTGCCATTGGTTTAAGTTTAGGTGGTCCTACCGGATATGCGATCAACCCGGCACGTGATCTTGGCCCACGTATCATGCACGCTTTATTGCCTGTAAAAAATAAAAGAGACAGTGATTGGGAATATAGCTGGATACCTGTTGTTGCGCCTGTTACAGGGGCATTGCTTGCAGCATTTGTGTATGGTTTGGTGATGTGATTTTTCAGCAAGATTTTTTTTATTGAAGTTTAATAATTGATTGTGAGCGATATAAAAATTACAAACACATTTCTTAATCATATTAACAGACATAAAAACAATTTATTATTAAACCGCTACACTAACTATTTTTGCGCCGTAACAATAAATACTTTTCATGGTTGATGTGATTCTCGGTTTACAATGGGGCGATGAGGGCAAAGGAAAAATCGTTGACTACTTTGCCCCGCAATATGATATCATTGCCCGTTTCCAGGGTGGGCCCAATGCCGGCCATACATTGTACCTTGGAGATAAAAAAGTAGTGCTGCACCAGATACCCTCTGGTATTTTCCATCAGAACACGGTAAATATTATTGGCAACGGTGTTGTGCTTGACCCCGTGACATTAAAAAGAGAATGTGACGTGGTAGCCTCATTTGGCATCGACGTGAAAAAAAATCTTTTTATTGCGCAACGCACCAATCTTATTATTCCTACACATCGTGCATTGGACAAGGCATCGGAGTTACAAAAGGGAGAAAGTAAAATCGGGTCTACGTTAAAAGGTATTGGTCCTGCTTATATGGATAAAACGGGTCGCAATGCTTTGCGTGTTGGGGATCTGCTTGATAAAAGTTTTACCACCGATTATATTAAACTCAGACTAAAGCATCAGAAACTGCTCGATAATTTTCATTTCATTGATGATATTACCGTATGGGAAGAAGAATTTTTTGAAGCCATAGAATTCTTGCGCACATTAAATATTGTGAATGGCGAATATTTTATTAATAACAAAATAAGTGAAGGCAAAAAAGTATTGGCAGAAGGTGCCCAGGGAAGTATGCTTGATATTGACTTCGGCACTTTTCCTTTTGTAACATCTTCAAACACTATCTCTGCGGGAGTATGTACAGGGCTTGGCATCGCTCCTCAAAAGATTAACCAGGTTTTGGGTGTCACAAAAGCTTATTGTACCCGTGTGGGTGGCGGTCCTTTCCCAACAGAATTAGACAATACCACAGGAGCAGAACTAAGAAAACTGGGTAATGAATTTGGTGCAACAACAGGCAGGCCACGCCGTTGTGGGTGGATTGATCTTGTTGCATTAAAATATACATGCATGCTTAATGGAATTACACAAGTGGTAATGACGAAAGCAGATGTGCTGGACGCTTTCAAAGAATTAAAAGTATGCACTTCATACAAGTTAAATGGTGAAGAAAAAGCAGAAGTGCCTTTTCAAATGGCAAGAGTTACGATAGAACCTGTGTATAAATGTTTTGCGGGCTGGGATACGGAAAGTACAAAAATAAAAGAGGCAGCATCATTGCCGCCAAATATGGCAACCTATATTGAATTTATCAACGAGTATATCGGGGCGCCCATTAAATATGTTTCAAACGGTCCGGGCAGGGAACAGATCATTCTCCTATAATAAACCCATCTTAAAGTAACTGTATAAGCAACAAACTTAAACCCACCACTTACCAGGCCGGAGGTTATAGAATTTAAAGTTCAATCTGGCGGGACAGTTATTTCAATTTTCCGGCAGTTAGAAATATCAGGCACAAGAGTAATGTGCGGCAGTATAATTTTTAAATAAGGTGACCGAAAATTTTACATACAATTGGTACTATTACATTTTGCTGTAATTTCACC
>DATBFI010000450.1:0-6105 GCA_036558585.1 Chitinophagaceae bacterium | reverse complement strand
CTTCAGTGTTTCAGCAATGCCTTTTTCATCTCCAAAATTCGGCAGCACCACCAATACTCCTATAATTTCATCGGCATGGCGTTTAAATAACTCGGCACATTTTTGCGCTTCATGAAATGTTTCGACGCCTCCTAATTTGGTCTCTTGTTCCCCAAGCATAACAGGCCTGACACCTGTTTTTTGAAATGCTTCCATGAGATCAGACCTTGATTCACCTACTAATTTATCAGGAAAGAAATCGCGGTTGCCAATAATTACTCCCAGGCTTATTTTTTCTTTTGAATTATTTTCCATGGTCATTATTTGCAATGATCAGTTCAATTTCATTATCATGAAACACCTGCTTGTGTTTTTCTTCAATACCTGAATCAGTAATGATATAATCAATAAGAGATAAAGCGCCAAGACTGGCGAAAGCAGCTTTCCCGATCTTGGTAGAATCTGCCACCAGGTATCTTACTTCAGCAGCTTCGATCATTGCCTTCTTTACCACAAGATCACTTATGCTCGGATAGGTGAGGCCGGCTTTTAGTGAAATACCCGCCGTTGCGAGAAACAATTTTTGAACATGCAAACCTTTAAAAAAATCGGCAGCTTTTTGACCCGTTAATGATAATGTCGGCGGCTTAAATTCGCCCCCTGTTACAATCACTTCTATGCCAGGTTCAGCTCCTAACATTAATGCAATATTCAGTGCATTTGTAATTATGGTGAGATTCTTCATCCCTTTTAACTTCTTCGCTATTTCTGTAGTAGTAGAACCGGAATCAAGAATAATAGTGTCACCGCTCTCAATAAACTCGAGGCTTTTTTTTGCGATGAGTTCTTTTTTATCCAAATTCTCCTGGTGTGCAAGAGCAAAACCTTTTACCTGGTTTGGAACGTCTTTAAGAAATGCACCGCCATGTTCACGAATCACCAGCCCATCCTTATCAAGCTTCTCGAGGTCTTGCCGGATTGTTACTTCTGTTACTTTGAAAAGCTTTGCCAGGTCAAACACCTTTGCCGAACCATCTTCCTTTAAAAGTTCCAGGATTTTTTCACGCCGATGATTTGCAAGCATCTGTTGCTTTCTTTAAAACGCAAAAGAATGAAGAAAAAAGAAAATAAACAAAAAAATTAGAAGAATAAAGAAAGTTTATTGGTGACCTACCAAATAATTCCCGCAATTGTTATTAAGTGAAATATTTGAAGAATTTTAAAAAATCAACACCTGAGAAAATAAGGATTTATGTTCTGTGCGGTACCGCATTAATGCAAAGCAGTTTCCAAGGCAGGAATTTTATCTACAATTCATTTAATTATTCAGAAGGTATGAATTTCTATATTCTTTAAAAATTCATTTCTCCAAATGGATCCCCTGGGGTCAAACCGGCCACTTGGTTGCGTGTGCAAAATTTAGACTCTCAGCGAGCCACGGAATCCCCTTGCAGCATAGTATGATTCTGCACCATTGTGATACACGAAGACATTGTCGTAGCGGCGATCACAAAAGAGGGCTCCTCCGAGTTTCCTGATATCTGAAGGTGTTTTTATCCAGCTCGAGGTTTTTGTATCGAAATTTCCAAGATTCTGTAACTCCCGATATTGCTCTTCCGTTAAAAGTTCAATACCTATGGCAGCAGCCATATCAATAGCATTATCTGCCGGCTTATGCTCTTTTCTTTCCTCCAGTGCTTTACGATCATAACAAAGACTTCTGCGGCCCTTGGGACTTTCGACTGAACAATCATAAAAAATGTATTCACCTGTTTTTTTATCATGACCAACAACATCCGGTTCACCGCCGGTTTTTTCCATTTCATTGAGTGACCACAGTATTTCGGGATCAGCTTCCAGCTTTGCGTATACCTTAGTCCAGTCAAGACCCTTATGACGGTTCATATTTTTTTCAAAACGGCTTTTCAATGTTTTGAGTAGTTCTTCACGTTGTTCCGTTGACAATTTTTTATTGCTATTCATGTTGTTCTTTTATATTATTTCTGTTGAACAGGGTGTCTAAAGCATTGCCCGTTTGCTTCCTTGTTTTTGAATGTTCTTTATATTGTTCCAATAAAATAAGCCAGCAGCACACCAAAAATTATCACGTCAGTCCACAATGCAAAAGTCTCATTAACGCTAACTGGTTTTTTTATTAAATGCTGAAGTCCTGCAATACCATAATAAAGTCCGCTTGCAAATGCACTAACCATTCTCCACCCGGGTTTGAACAGCGAAACAATCCCAACAATTCCGAAACACAGGTTGGCAAAACCGAGTTCCCGAATAACAGGAAAACTTTCAGGGCTGTCAATGTGAAAAATTTCACGGGCTGTAAAAGCAGGCTTCACTGATTGCTGAATACCTGCAACAAACAGGCGAAGCCCGACCGCTGAGAAAATGAACCACTTGCTAAATAAGTCAAATGTCAATGGAATGTCTTTTAAAAAATGTTCCACTAAAAATCCAACTGCCGGGATTACGAAAGTCATTAATGATACACTGATAAAGTATTTTTTACTCATGTTTTACTAATCATTCAATCCCTTACCATCAAGAATTTGCGGAATATATTTTTCAACTCTCGCCTCTCGTGTTTTAGATTGTTTGGGTTGAGAAAAATAAAATATGTATGCTCTTTGCCGTCCTGGTGTTAATATATTAAATGCTTTTTTCAAGGCAGTGTTTTTATTTAATTTATTTTGAAATTCTTCGGGCATTTTATAGTCTGAAGTCTTTTTTAATTTCACTTTCAAACCGGCTCTTTCCACTTCAATGGCTTCATAAATATAGGCTTTCAGAATTTTTTCCATTTTAACTATTTCCAGAACATTTGTGAAACGGATTTGTCGTGCTGACTGCACATTCTTCGTTTGTTGAATCAGGATGCCATTGGCATCGGCTAACAAGATCCCTTTGAAAAATAAAAGCGCACAGTATTCTTTAAACACATGTATCAAAACAATATTGCTATTCTGGAAAGTATAGCAAGGGCAACCCCATTTCAATTCTTCAGTGAGCCCACAGTCAAGAACGACCGTTCTCAATTTTTCGATTTCTTTCTGCCACTTTTTTTCTTTATCAAAATAAAAATCAACCTTAGGATCTTTTTGCATGTTAGTTGCTGTTTATGTTGTTGCCAACAAAAATACTTCTCCGCTTGCAGGTAAAAGATTATCCGTTCTATTCGCAAAATAATACTGTTCTATATCTTTCGTTGATATTGTTTTTGCTTCTTTAAAACCTGTTTCACGAGCCACAATAGAAACCCGAAGTCATTTTGTAAATTTCATATCGGGACGTTGCTGCCAATCATCAGTTGGCGCTATCAGTTTTATCCCAACATGTTAATTCGCTGTTTGCATGTGTTTACTCATGCCTATTTCATTTATTGATTTAACTGAGACAATTTTCTTATCTGCAGGTCTGAAATACCACGATACCACGGTGAGGATTAGTAATAACAACGAGGGAATTAATTCAGCTATAGGATCACCGATGGCAATATGCGAAAATACCGCTCCTGACATGATAAAGAAAAAACCTGCATAAGCCCATTCTTTCAATAAAGGGAATTTAGGAATCAGCACTGCTAACACTCCCAAAATTTTCCAGGTACCCAATAATGTTAACAGATAAACAGGATAGCCCAAATGTGTGATCATATCTGCACCACCTTGTCCATTTTTCAATTTGAATAACTGACCGGCTCCGGTTGCCACCATTCCTAATGCAAGCCAAATAGTGGCGATCCAATAGATGATTTTATTTCTCTTTGTCATAGTATGTTATTTTAAGATGTTCTTTTTGTGAAGCCAAATGATATAGCGATGAAGTGATTGCGACGCAAGGGACGATGCAATGAAATACCGCAGTTGGTATAACAAATACTTCATTGCCTTTATTACAAGCTCCCGTTATTTTAATTTGCTTACAACTTCCTGCAAACGGTTGTGTGCCCAATTTATGCCTTGGGCAAAAGGCCATTTCAGCACTTCATTTCTTTGCGCAACCGATTCATATATTACGTGCATGTTGAGTTTGCTGGTGTCGTCGGTGAGTTGTTCAAATTCATAAAACTCAAGCTGAACACCAAAAGGAGTGTTCTCCATTTCAAATGTTCGTGTGATCTTCCGGTTCGGAATAAACTCATGGATCACTCCATTGAACCTGTGTTTATTTCCTTTAGGATCGGTCGTTTCAAATTGATAACTGCCGTGCTTTTTACTTTCCAGTTTAAGCACTTTTGTTCCCATCCATTGTTCAACAATCTCAGGCTCTTCAAACGCTTTAAAAAGTAATTCTACCGGTAAATCAAATTCCCTTGTGATCACTAATTCCTGTTTGTCGTTTTCGGCATTGATTTTTGTTTTTTGTTCCATAGCAGAGATGTTTTCGTTAGCCTTGAACAAATCCTATAATGTTACCATCCTTATCTTTTACACTCGCAACTAATCTTCCTCCCCCAACATTTTTTATATCCTGAATAATTTGCGCACCTGCATCGAGGAGGATCTGTAAACTGTTCTTAATGTCATCAACATGAAAAAATGCGGTCACTCCTGCTTCAGGATTCTGAGGTACTAACCCAATATCCTGATCGTTAATCCTGAAACCAACATAATAGGGTTGGTCTGCATACGGCTCAACTTCTAAAAGCTTACGAAATACTGTCTTTGATTGATCTATGTCCTTAACAGGATAAAGAACAGTTTTAATGCCCTTATTCATAAGTTATATTTTATTGTCCTACTCTTTTGGATTTTCGGTGTCTCCCGTTTTTGATTATGGTTTCTGCTCCATAATATTTTTTGTTGTTGTACGTATTTATTTTTTTGTTTTATATTTTTTCATGATGGTTTCAATTTTATTAAATCGTTCATCCCACATTTTGCGAAATGGTTCAATAAAGTCTGCTATTTCTTTCATCTTTTTAGGATTCAAATGATAATAAATTTCCCTGCCGTTTTGCTCCTGCTGAAGCAATTCGCACTCAGTAAGTATTTGCAGGTGTTTTGAAACAGTAGGTCTTGCTGTGTGAAAGTTTGAAGCAATTGCTCCCGCAGTCAGCGACTGTGAAGCAAGTAACAGAAGTATTGCCCTTCTTGTGGGGTCTGCTATTGCCTGAAAAACATCTCGTCTTAAATTCATTTCGTAGCCATTTGACTACAAAAATATATGTAGTTACTTAACTACGCAAATTTTTTTAAAAATTTTTGAGAGGCAAAAAAAAATGAAGGTAAGCCCGGAAGCCGCGATGGCAACAAATGCATGCTACCACCAGTTAAGCTGGCACATCTGATAAAAATAAAATAAACATGAGCAAACATGTTTTAAGCTTTTTGATGAAATGTCAATCGAAAGTGCATTTCTCCAATAAACCTGTTTCAATTAACCCTAATCTGGTTTTTTGTTTTCTTATGTGTTCATTGCCGCTGCATAATATGGCGAATTGCGGATTATACTATCCTGCCTGCCGTTCGCCTGAGGCGGAACGAAGATCACTCATTGCTGTGCAGCTCATAAAATCATTTCTTCAATTCAAATGTTACCTGTCTAAATGCGTTTATGTTATTACATTTGAACAAGTGATACAAATAATTTTTGTATATGGATAACAAAAGAAATATTCTAAGCAAAGAAGTGGCCGACCAAAAATTACAAAGACTGGCTCTTGAGGTTGCAGAACAGTTAAGTGGAGATAATGCACCAATCATATTGATCGGGATAAGAAAGAGTGGAACAGTTATCGCTGAAAAAATTGGCGCTTTATTAAAACCCTATGTCCGGGTGCCCGTACAAATAATTTCTGTATCATTTGATAAACAAGTGCCCAAAGAAATTACATTAACAGAAGAACCGGATTTTACTGATAAAAATATTTTACTCATTGATGACGTGACCAACAGTGGTAAAACATTGATGTATGCAATAAAGCCACTGCTCAATTTTTATCCCCGGCGTATTCAAACTCTTGTGCTGATTGAACGAATGCATAAACTTTTTCCTATTAAACCAGACTATGTAGGATTATCCGTTGCTACCACTATGCAGGATCATATTCATGTGCAGGTGAGTAACAATGAAGTGATTGGAGCTTTTGTAGAATAAAGATGCCGCTCATCC
>DATBFI010000449.1:0-12472 GCA_036558585.1 Chitinophagaceae bacterium | reverse complement strand
TCTTCTCTTGGCCTGGCTTCATTTACTTTAATGGCGCGCCCATCCACGGTTGCACCATCAAGTTCCTGAATAGCTTTTTGTGCTGCTGTTTTATCGGGCATTTCAACAAAACCAAAACCACGGCTCCGGTTAGTGAATTTGTCCATAATTACTTTAGCAGACGATACTTCTCCGTATTCGGCGAAGAAACCTCTTAAATCTTCATCCTGTACGGCGAAGCTTAAATTTGACACGTAAATGTTCATAATAAGTGTTGATTAAAACATAAAATACTTGAGCGTAAAGCAGCGTAAAGAAGACTAACCATTAGCAGGGGGAATGCTTAGCAGAAAAAATCATTCAATTACAAAATGCTGTAAGACTCAAAATTAACGGCGCGAAGATATGTGTTAATTGCAACAAACAAATTTTTTATTTTTAGAATTGTTTGTTAAGGAATGATTCATGTCAGAATTTGCCAGGTATGTTTTGTAATGTAGTTGCAACTATAAACCTAAATACTATTCTTTTACACTTCAGGTTCCTGCTGGCTAAGGCAGTGAAAACTTCCAAGACCCCAAATAATTTCAACAGAATCTATCCCTACAACTTCACGACCAGGAAAGCAATCCTGTATCATTTGCAAAGCTCTCTCATCCTTGTCGCATCTGTACGTTGGAACTATTACTGCATGGTTACTAATATAAAAATTTGCATAGGATGCAGGTAATCGTTGATCTTCATAAATGATCTTATCAGGCATAGGCAGCTCTGCAATGTTAAGTGGTGTATTATTTAACAGGCGCATTTGTTTTAATTGCTGCAAATTATTTTGAAGCAGTTCATAATTTTCATCATTCTTATTTTCTTCCACAACGGCCAGTACAGTATCTTCATTTACAGAACGAACAGTATCATCTATATGCCCGTCAGTATCATCACCAACAATGCCTTCATTAACCCATAATACCTGCTCAACTCCATAATAGTTGATAAGATATTCTTCAATTTGTGATTGATTAAGATGCGAATTACGATTTGCATTCAGTAAACAAGCAGCAGATGTAATTAAACTTCCTTTTCCATTAAATTCCACAGAGCCGCCTTCCATAACAATACCAGGATAATATACAGGGATGTTATAAAGCTTTGCAATATGCGTGGGAATAATATCATCCAAATCATAAGGAGGATACTTGCCGCCCCAGGCATTATAACTCCAGTCAACAATTACTTTTTTTTGTTCCGCATCGGGATTAATAAGAAATGCCGGTCCATGATCACGGCACCATGCATCATTCGTAGGATGCAGAAACAATTCAACTTTTGAAAGATCAACATCGGCTTCCTGCAGGCATTGTGTTGCAAAAGCTTTCATTTTTGAATCGCAAACATTAATACATACTTTTTCACTTTTTGTAAGCTCTTTAATGAACCTGCTGTAATATGGATAGATGGTATGAATTTTTCCCGGCCATGATGCCTCTTTATGAGGCCAGCTTAACCATGTGGCAACATGCGGAGCAAACTCTGCGGGAAAATAGTAACCGAGTTGTTTGGGCGTAGGGCAAGTTGCAAAGTTCGAAAGTTTGAAAGTTTGAAAGGTCATTTATTAATTTTTAAAATCAGTCCGAAGGTCAGGAAAGTACGAAGTCCGAGAGAAGGAAGATTGGCTTTATTTGAGTGAATTGCGAAGCGAATTAATCATTACAAGAATTCTTCACACATTTAAATTTTATTGAAATCTTCTTCCCGGGACTACTCATCATCAATATAACGTTTTGTAATAGGCTGATAGGAATCAATACGTCTGTCGCGCAGGAACGGCCAGTGTGTTCGGTAGCTGTCTGTTTTGGCAAGGTCCAGCTCATGCACATGCACCACTTCATGATCATGCGAAGCCTGGTAGATAACACTTCCAAAAGGATTTGCAATAAAAGAACCACCCCAGAATTTCATATTTCCGTGTTGTTCAAAGCCAACGCGGTTAACACTTACAACATGTACACCATTTGCCACTGCATGACTTCGCTGAATGGTTTGCCATGCATTATACTGTTCCGTATTCGTTACTTCATCCTGCGTAGTGCTCCAGCCAATTGCGGTTGGGTAGAATAAAATTTCCGCACCCATCAAAGCAGTGATCCTTGCCGCCTCGGGGTACCATTGATCCCAGCAGATCAGCACGCCAATGGTTGCAAACTTTGTTTTAAAAATTTTATAACCAAGATCACCAGGGGTAAAATAAAATTTCTCGTAATAGGCAGGATCGTCAGGGATATGCATTTTACGATATTTTCCGAGATAAGCACCATCAGCGTCAAGCACGGCAGTAGTATTATGATAAATGCCCTGTGTTCTTTTCTCAAAAAGTGAAGCAATGATCACCACACCGAGTTCTGCTGCAAGTTTGCTGAGTATTTCAGTTGAGGGGCCGGGAATAGATTCTGCAAGTTTAAAATTTTCATAATCCTCCGTATCACAGAAATAAAGTGACGAGAACAACTCCTGCAGGCATACAATCTGTGCACCTTCGGCCGCGGCTTCTTTTATTTTATCAATTGCATGTTCAAGATTGGCAGCTTTATTTGCTACGCAGCTCATTTGAACAAATCCCACTTTTACTTTGTTCATTTCCGTAAATTTTCGAGCTGCGAAATTAATACATACGCCTGTTTATTTTTCTGTAATTATTTCTTCAGAGCATTAAGAGAAGATGACATGAACGGGTAAGATTGTAAGAGCAGGTATATACTTACTGATTGTTACATTAAACATTTCATTGCAACAATAAACTTATACGTTATCAATCTGCTGTGATAAAACATTTTCCCCGTAATTCACTTTTACAAGAAACAGGCCTTTGGAAGGAACAGAAAAATCGGCCCTGGTACAATCCCTGTTTTCAATAATATGTTTTAATTGTTCCAGCGTGACAGAGCCTGTAGCTACTTTTAGCATCGTGCCAACAAAACCACGTACCATTCCCCTTAAAAACCTGTTTGCTGTAACTTTATAAATGGTGTGATCTTTTTCACATAACCATTCGGAATTGTAAATGTTACACATAAAGCTTTTCACCTGCGTTTTCCGCTTTGAAAAAGAGGTGAAATCAGTATACTGCGTAAGTAGTTTTGCAGCCTCCTGCAAGTTTTCAAAATTTAATTTATATGGAAAGTAATAAGCCGTTTCCCGAAGAAAGGGGTTTTTCCTGTTATAAACAAAATAGTTATACTCCCGTGAAACAGCATCAAAACGGCAATGACTTGAATTATCAACTTTATGAAATGCTTTTGCAACTATATCTGCGGGTAAAATAGAATTGAGATTATAAAGATTTTTTTCGGTGATATCTATTTCTGTGTTAAAGTGAAAAAAATTTTGTAACGCATGCACACCCGCATCTGTCCTTGAAGATCCGGTGAGATTAATTTGTTGCCTGAATAAAATTGCAAGGGCTTTCTCTACTTCCGACTGTATTGAATTTGCATTGTGCTGAACCTGGAACCCGCTATAGTTCGTGCCTTTATAAGCAACCTCTAAAAAATAACGTTGCATAATTATTATCTGAGCATTGCTCTAAAACGTTTTTTATAGTAAGGATCGACCAACTGGTTTTCAAGCGAAGAAAATGTTGCTGCATCATACACATTGGGATACGCGGCGTCGTAAAAACTATAGCGTGCATCATCACTTAAAAATAAGGCGCCAAGGCTTTTTACCTGTTCAGTTGTTAAACATTTATCCTGTAAAAATTTTTTTGCTGTTTGAATCATTTTGTCTACACTGTTACCCGAGCCTAATTTCTTTTTTAATCTGTCCATGTCATCGTCAGAGACCATCTTTTTACAATCTTGTTTATACCCTGCTGATAATGCGCTTGTTTCTGCGGAGTTATTTTCAACCGGATTATTTTCAACAGTGGTCTTGCCTGCGGTAGTATCCTTTCCTGAAAAGAAAGGATTGTTTACCTGGGATTGTAAAGCAACTGAAGTATCGGGAAGAGAATTTTTATCTTCTAACGGTGTTGTATCTGCAGTTCCATTTTTTGCTTTATTTTTTTTAGCAGAATCGGGTATCTCGTTTTTTGCAATTGCCGAACCCTCTATTTTCTCTTGCGATGATGGAAGAAAAATTTTAATAGTATCGTTGCCTGAGGCAGGATCAACAAATACCATATTCACACCTTCACCGGTTTGTTGCTCGTCAATTTTTACTATAGACTTACCGGTTGCAGCCATAGTATCTGTCGCCTGCATTTTGGTTTGAGCGTTTTTTGAAGAATCCCCGGGAAATGCCGGTACAATTACAACTGCCGTAGGTTTACTTACGGGCTGATCAACAGGCATAGTTTTTAAAGAGGTATCATTTACCACCTGGGAAAGCATTTCACCAAAAGCATTTGATGTAACAGTATCATTTTGTGTTTTCGTTGTATCACCTTCTGTTTTTGTTGTATCAATTTGGGGTGGGGTAACGGCTGCATTATCACCTGCCATTGTTACTTCGAGAGATTGGAAATTAAAAAGCCCCCACCCTTTGTCACCAAAATTTTTTAATGCATAGCCTTCATCTTTATTGACCACACAATTAAATTGCTGATCTGGAAATTTGTTATTTGGAAAGCTGATGTTTAACTGGTATTTGCCATCAGTCAGCTTGGGAATAATAACATAACCGATATCAGATGAAGTAAAAGTTTTGTTATTTAAGTTCACACTAAAAGTTTGCTTATCATCCGCTTGTATATATATAAAATGGTTTTGCTGACCATATACCTGTTTATAACTGAGCAAAATGCATACAATAAAACCGACAAATGATATTTTAATGAACTTACGCATTTACACGTTTTATTTCCGACAAAACTAATGTAAAATGATCGCAGTTCGGCAGCATTCCCGCTGGCATATCCTACCATTTTAACCATTTATAAATTATTTCACTTCTTCATTGATATGTGAAAAGTAATTTTGCGCTCTAAAATTATAATGATGAAAGGATTATTAATATTGATTGGGATATATCTTACAGGCTCTTTACAGGCGCAGGTTGTTGTGAAGGCAGAAAGAAATCCTGTATGGAAAAAAATTTATCGCGCTGAATCTACAAAAATCAACGACCTTGTTAATACTAAACTGGATGTAAGGTTCGATTTTAATAAAGCATGGATGTATGGCAAAGAATGGTTGACACTTAAACCTCATTTTTATCCTACCGATTCCTTGAGCCTCGATGCCAAAGGCATGACGATTAATGAAGTGGCCATAATAGCCAATGGAAAAAAAACACGGCTCAAATATGATTATGACAGCCTTAATCTCAGAATAACATTAGACAGAACGTATAAAAACAACGAAAGCTATATTGTCTATATTGACTATATCTCCAGGCCTGATGAATATAAAGGGGAAGGAAGTGTGGCTATAACAGAGGCAAAGGGTTTATACTTTATTAATCCAAGAGGAGAAGAAAAGGATAAACCTACAGAAATATGGACACAGGGTGAAACAGAGAGCAACAGCGTATGGATGCCGACAATTGATAAACCCAATCAAAAAAGTACAGAAGAAATAAGCATGACAGTTCCTGCGAAATACGTAACACTTTCAAATGGTTTACTGGTAAGTCAGAAGAAAAATGCTGATGGCACAAGAACCGACACATGGAAATTGAATCTGCCAAACGCACCTTACTTATTTTTTATGGGTGTAGGAGAATATTCGATCATTAAAGACAGCTACAAAGGCAAGGAAGTAAGTTACTATGTGGAAAAAGAATTTGCACCAGTGGCCCGCAAAATATTTGGTAACACTCCCGGAATGATAAACTTCTTTGCCACCAGGCTGGGAATGGAGTACCCATGGCCCAAATATGCCCAGGTAGTGGGAAGGGATTATGTCAGCGGCGCCATGGAAAACACAACTGCTACATTGCACCAGGAAAGCGCTTACCAAAATTCACGACAACTTCTTGATGGCAATGAATGGGAAGAAGTTATAGCACATGAACTTTTTCACCAATGGTTTGGAGATCTTGTTACATGTGAAAGCTGGAGTAACCTCACTGTAAATGAGAGCTTTGCCGATTTTGCTGAAACGCTATGGTTCGAATACAAATATGGTAAGGATGCAGGTGACGAGCACAACTTTGAAGCGCAGCAGGATTATATTGAAAGCGGTAGTGAAAACAAAGATCTTGTTCGTTTTTATTATAAGGACAAGGAAGATATGTTCGATGCAGTGAGCTATCATAAAGGTGGCCGCATTTTAAATATGCTTCGCAATTATGTAGGGGAAGATGCTTTCTTTAAAGCACTCAATCTTTATTTAACAACAAATAAATTTAAATCCGCCGAAGCACAGCAATTACGTCTTGCATTTGAACAGGTTACCGGCCAGGATTTAAACTGGTTCTGGAACCAATGGTATTATGGAAATGGCCATCCTGTTGTAAAGATTAACTATGAATATAATGATAGTGCAAAAAAAGCAATGGTGATTATACAGCAAACGCAACAGGGAGATAAGGTATTTAAGTTGCCCATTGCAATTGATGTGTATAATGGCGCAAATAAAAAAAGATACCGTGTATGGATGAATAATAAAACGGATACCTTCAGTTTCAGCTATACACAGCGGCCGGATCTTATCAATGTTGATGGCGATAAAATATTGTTATGGCAAAAAACAGATAATAAAACTGCCGAGAACTACATAGCTCAAATGAAATACGCTCCGTTGTATTTAGACAGGAGAGAAGCATTAGCCTATTTTGCTAAAAATAAAATGCCTGAACTCCTGCTGGGACTTAAAGATAAATTTGCCGGATTACGATCATTCACCCTTGAACAAATAGAAAATGAATCAGCCTTCATCGACAATACAGCTGCTTTACAGGCTATTGAAGACATCGTTAAAACAGACAGTGACAGGAAAGTGAAAGCTGCGGCGCTTGAAGTACTTGGTAACACAGAAGATGCAAAATACAAACCGCTTTTTGAACATTATGTGAATGATTCATCTTACAGCATTGCGGGTGCTGCCCTGGAAGGCCTTATTTATTTGGATTCTGCCAATGCCTTTACACTTGCCAAAAAATTTTCAACTGATGCCAAAGGAAAATTAGGTGAAGTGGTTGCCGGGATAATGATGAAGAGTGGCTCAGAGGCTGATTTTGATTTTATTGAAAAGAGATATGACGAAATTCATGAACTCCAGGAGAAGTTTGATGCTACTGCAGCGTTCTGCAATTATCTTACGAGAGTAAATGATCCTGCAAAACTTAAAAAAGGTATCGATAAAGTGGTTGAATTCAGAAATATGATCCCTGAAACTTATCGCCAGCTTACTGACCCTATTATTAAGGAAGCTCTTGAACGGGTGGCAAAAAATAAAGGCAGTGAGATTGAGCAGTATGTTCGGAATGTATTGGATAAAACGGATCGTCTATGGTAAATGCGAAAAAGATGATGAGAGAATTGAGTTTACTTGAATAAATGCAACTCTCAATAAAAATTTTTTTAAACTGTGAGGTTTCAAAGACCTTACAGTTTTCTTTTATAAAATTTTTCTCTATTTCTTCACAGAAAATGCATATATGGTTGTGGTCTTGTATGTTTTGCCCGGCTCTAAAGTTGTTGATGGAAATTGCGGATGATTGGGCGAATCAGGATAATGCTGTGTTTCGAGGCAAAAAGCAGTTCTGTAATCATCTTTTTTGTCACCCTTGATAGTATGTGAGCCATTCATGAAATTACCTCCATAAAATTGAACACCCGGTTCCATCGTATATACATCCATTACGATCCCGCTTACATCACCTGCAACTTCTGCCGCCTTGCTTAATTCCGCTCCTCCATTTCTATTCAGCACAAAATTGTGATCATATCCTTTGCCATATTTCAACTGGATATTTCCTGTGTCATTTATCCTGGAGCCGATCGTAGTTGGTGTACGAAAATCAAGCGGTGTATTTGCGACAGATTCGATTTTACCAGTGGGGATTAATGTGGAATCAACGGGAGTATACTTGTCAGCATTGATCATCATTAAATGATCATTGACAGTTCCCGTTCCCTGTCCATTCAAATTGAAATAAGAATGATTGGTAAGATTAATAACCGTTTTTTTATCGGTGGTTGCTTCATAATCTATCCTGAGTTCATTATTGCCGGTAACTGTATAAGTAACTTTTGCAGTGAGATTACCGGGATAGCCCTCTTCACCATCTTTGGAAACATAGGTGAGCACCAGGGTTGAATCATTTGGCTGGTCTGCATCCCATACTTCCCTCGAAAAACCCTTGTTGCCACCATGCAGGTGATTCGGTGCATTATTTGTTGCCAGATTGTACTCCCTGCCATCCAGTTTAAATTTTCCTTTTGCAATCCGGTTTCCATAGCGACCGACAATTGCACCAAAATAAGTATCTCCACCTTCAGTATAATCTTTTACATTATCGAAGCCGACAACAACATCAGTTATCTTTTCATTTTTGTCGGGAACAAGCAGGCTCACTACCCTTGCGCCATAATTTGTTATTGCTGCCTGCATATTGCTTTTGTTTTTTAAAACATAAAGGTTTGTTTGTTTGCCATCAATTGTTTGCTGAAACGCTTTGGTATCAGGTATTTCCATAGATTGATATTTTGTTGAATCACTGTTTTGTTGCTCATTGGTTTGCTTGTTACTGTTGCATGCAACCATTAATGCAACTGATGTGATTAAAGTGAATGATAAGATTTTCATATAGCGGTTTGATTTTATTGACAAAACTTTTGCTTTACTGGAGTGGCATGCCGGGCTGAACCCGTTGAAGCCTTGCTGAAACAGTACTAAATTTTATTTTTTACCGGTAAGCGATTTTATAAACTCAATTTCTTTTTCATCGTAGGGCTTTCCATTTGGTCTGAAGATATCATGAAACCATACCTTCGGTTCTTCACCACCTGGTATTGGTGTATCCCATGCGTACATGGTATTTGTCTTGCCTGCCACCAGACCCCAGTTGATCGCGGCAATATTATTTTTCTTCAAAAGCGGCATGATATTGAAAAATTTACTGTTACGCAACCGTGCCATGTATTCAGTGCAGAGCAATGGCCGGTTATATTTCATCAATGTATCAATGCAATGCTGATGACCGGTCTCGTCTTCATAATTATGGTAAGTAATAACATCTGAATTTGCTAACTGGTAGGTATTGAGATCGTGCAGCTCCTGGTTCCATACACCTGCGGAGAGAGGTTGATCAGGATCAATTTGCCGCGCCCAAGAAAAAATTTTCTGCAACAAAGGCATGCTGTTATTTGCATAACCGGAATTGCCCGGCTCGTTATACAAATCCCACAATAAGATTCTTTTGTCGTGCTTAAAGCTGGTGAGAATATCTTTTACATATTGTTCAAGCAGCGATACAAGTGATGGATCATCGTACAACAATTTTCCGGGATCTCTTATCCAGCCTGAGTTGTGGATACCTGGCTTTGGCGCGGGCTGCGGGCCTTCTTTGTAACTTTCATTCCAGCAATCATCAAAGAAAACAAACATAGTTGTAATGTGATGTTTGTTGGCAATGGTCAAATAAATATTTACCCGTCTTTTAAAACCACCTGTATCAACCTGCCATGCCACATGGTGCAGGAACACGCGCATACAGTTCATGCCAATTGATTCAGCGTAGCCCAACTCACGATCAATTGTTGCACTGTCAAATGTGGCTGCCTGCCACATCTCCAATTGATTGATGGCTGTGCTTGGTATAAAATCACAACCTCTTAACCAGCCCCACTGTTTATACCATTCATTCGCCTTTTCTTTTGTCCATACAGGACGCTCGCTTTGTGCAATGGTACTGCATGAAATAAAAAGTATCGCTGCTGCTGCAAAAAATTTGATCTTGAAAAATCTCATTACTTGATTTTTATTTTAGTGAGTGAATTTGTTTTAAAGCCTGCTGCTATTGCTTCTGAATTCCTTAGTAAAAATTTAGCTGTTGAAAAACAGATGTCTCGTACCTCGACATGACAAGCCTGCCTGCCGACAGGCAGGCTTAAGTTCTTTTATTGAGCTAAAAATTTGACCTTCTTTATTTTTGAGCTTGTCATCCTGAGATACGAAGGGTCTATACGGCCCCTTATCTATCTTTTTATACGAATTTATTTTACAACAGGAAATGCAGAGATCCTTAACCTCGCTGCGCCCGTGGGAATCAATTCCAACTGTTCAACATTTGTATTAACTGCAACAGGACTTTGCGGCAAAGTATCAACGAGCCCGTATTGATCAATCTGCCACTGAGGAATTTGTTTGCCCTTTGTTCTTAACCAGATCGGTACATTTTGCTGTGAAAAAGGAAAGTCGTCTGCCGGCCATTGCTTCTTTACCACTTCAAATAATTTTGACGTATCACTTTCATTCAATAACAAACCATAATTCCAGCTACTGCCCGGGAAAATTTCATAAGCCGGCCACTTTCCCGCGTCTGCTGATTGCTGCCATCTTGAATCATATATAGCCGATTTTTTGCTGTCCTCTTTTTTATATTCTTCTTTTATCTTCAGTGAAAATGTAAGCGGGCCGTAATTTATACTTACACTGTTTTTGTTTTGTGTCCACGTTGTCACATGAACGGTCATAGGAAAGTTTATTTCAATCACATCACCATCTTTCCATAGATTTTCAATGCGGGTATAAGTGGCAGAAGTATTTGCAGTGGCCAATTTGTGTCCGTTTATAAATATACCTGCGTCATTACACCATTTTGGTATTCTTATATACAATGGAAAGTTTACAGGATTTGGAGCAGCCACGGTGATCTTTATGTTTTCATCAAAAGGATAATGTGTTTCTTCTTTTAGTGTCACGACAGTTCCGTCTCCCACCCTGGCATTAACATGGCAACTGTTGTACAGCATGGCAACAAGACCATTATCCGGTGTGGCCATCCATAAATTCTCTGTGTAATAAGGCCAACCCTGTGCATGATTATGCTGGCAGCACCTGCTGCTGAAAGGATTCATCATTAAAAAAGGGCCGTCATTTTGAATACCAGGGCTATGATTCCTGCTATCACTAATTGCCATATTGGGACAAGTAATATAGCGCAATGCTTTAAAGTCAGGCATTACCGCTGCCGGATAAGTATTAAAAGCAACATCCTCACAATGATCTGCCCAGAAGGGATCACCTGTTATCCTGGCAAGCATTTCATCACTCGACATTTGCTCAACCATGCCACATGTTTCAATGCCCTGTCTCGGATCTGTATATCCTTTGCGTGCATTCTCATCAGCGCCAAACATGCCACCGGGCACCTGTCCGTAAATGTTTCGTATCAGCCGAAAATTATTATAAGCAGCATTTAAATATGAAGAATCTTTTGTTTGCATGTAGTAAGTTGCCGGTTCCCGAAAACATTGAGCAACATTTACATTATGCCAGTTGGGAAGATTATCAGGCTGCATCCAGTTCGCGGTATTGTTATGAATTTTTGCGGCAAGATCGAGCAGCCATCGTTCACCTGTTCTGTTGTATAACCAGTAGATGCTGTACAGATTATCTCCGCCCCTGCTATTTTCCCAGTAAGTTTCCAAAAGCAAACTGTCAGGTACTGTCGATTGCCATTTAAAATACCGATTCATTAAATTGATAACACGTTCATCATGGCTGTATTCGTAATACGATTGCATACACCAAAGCATGATCATATTGGGCCATATATCCTGTACGCCATTTGGATGCTTATCATCCTTTACAATTGTTACGGGACCAAAGAAGCCATCTGCTCTTTGACTTTTAAAAACTTTTTCCAGCCATGATTTGGTTTCACTGATTATTTTTTCATCGTGCAAAATATAGCCAAGATCTCCATAACCTTTTAACCAGTACGGCACTTCTTCCCAGCCACGCTCACCCTTGCCATCTTCACTAAACCATGCATTGTTTTTCTTTTCGAGCCAGGCACTTATCTCGCCTAATTTTCCGGTAAGCCCGTCGCGCTGCAGTTCGAGATATTTTTTTATCCAGCCTTCGGGTTGGATACTTCCAACAGGAAGCTTTATAAAATTCAACGGCAGGAGTGGCGATTTGTTCCCGGTATAGAATGAATTGGTTGTTTTTGTAAAAGGTCTTGTAACAGAAGTTGCCTGTACTTCATCAATGTGCTGAGCATGAATAAACAAAAATGCCGGGATCATTAACAGGAGAGGAGAGAGCGCAAAAAAATATTTATTAAAGAGTGGTATTTTCATCGGCGGCAATTTATGATTACACGATGCAATATCGGTAAGAAGCCGTTTAAAAATAAAAATTTTTGTTTATAGTTGCGGTGGTCAGACGTCGTACAGTGGCGCTAAATTTATTGGATTACGCGATGCAATACCGGTTGAGATGGTTTGATAAAAATTAATTTGTTTATTTATTGTTTATAGTTCTTTGAGAATATTATGAACTTTCTATTCGCTCTAAACCTGAAGGTTATAAAAAGCTAC
>DATBFI010000448.1:0-5654 GCA_036558585.1 Chitinophagaceae bacterium | reverse complement strand
GTATGCTTTTTCTTACTACTTATGGCGGAAGTGTATTCTATGGCCCTGAAGATGGAATACCAAACACATTTGAAGATATTGAAAATCTGCCCGCTGAATGGCGGTAATATCTAAAAAATAGGTTGATCAAATGATCATTCTATTTTTATTTTTCCAAGATTATACCATCCTTCGGCATCTTTTCCTTCTATAGCCAGTTGTATTTTTGGTTTGCGCGTTAAAGGGTCAACGATTCCTATTTGTACTTCATAAAATCCCGGAGCAAAATTTTTGGGAATAAAAACGCTGCTGTTGTAAAGATTGTCGCCGGGAAACCACTGAGTAATATTTGCGTCGGTTACAAATGCAATACTGTCTCTGGAATTCTTTAAACGTAAGACAAGCGGATAATGTTTATAGCAAGGGGCTACTCCCTTATTTTCCCACCATGTTTCAAATGTCAATTTACTATTCCGATTGACCGTTTGAGGGCAGGTAAATCTTCTGAGTACAAAACGGTAGCCCATTTTTTTCAACCAGTCGTTTACCAGAGGTTCCCATTCAGCAGGCACCGGTGATGATTTTGCATTAAATGAGGAGATATGCCATTTCAAGGTTTGATCGAAAATATATTTTACATCTTTTTCTGTGTAGCCTTCCTTTTCTTTCCACCAAAACAGTGTGCCGCAAATTTCGAGGCTGATCGGGGCTTTTTTCCAACTGTCCTGAACTCCAAACGTAATAATAGATTCGGGATAATAATCATACATATGTGTCCACCCATTCTGCTCTTTTGCCCAAAATCCTAAATCACCAATACAATCAACCCTCCACCCAACATTTCCCTGTGAGTTTGCATACATGTTGGTTTTTTCATCTGTTAATAGTGCGATCAGGGGAGTTTTTTTGAAATTGTCAGTATAGGCATTCACCAGGGCCTCTCTCGTGTTTTGTGTAAGTAATGCCGAACCGCCACCTTCGCCCCATGCGCCAACAATGGAAAGATCAACAGCCTCAAGAGCCGGGTGACCGTCATATCTTTTTCCCAGTTCTTTTATCATCCCGCCAAAGTATTCAGCATACCGTGGGTCTTCTGCATCTACCACCCACCTGTTTACAGGATTATTATATTTCCATTCCTTATTGTTTCCAACCATTTCCCGGTACCATCCGGGCACATCGTTATAACCGGGGGCATCGTTACTGATGGAATTCACTTTGCTGGTATCATTCGACACAGTTCCATAGGAGCTATTCTGAGCATCAGGGTTTGTCCTCGTTCTTCGGCTGTTGCCAAAGCCTGGTCAATGAGATCCCAGCGGTATTTTCCTTTTTCGGGTTCGAGATATTTCCAGTAAACCCTCCAGTAGGCAATTGAAGTTTGGGGATGCCGTTTATTGGTGAGATCGCCCTTGAATGTTTGGTAAACAATCGGGTGTCCCTCTGTCCAACCTGATTTATTTTTAAGTGTAGTTAGCGTGTCTCCATTAAAACGCTGAAAAGTAGTAAACCCTATTCCCGGATTATTAAGCACGTCATCAATTTCCTTAGGACGAGTCACGAAAGTGCCCGGACTAATCTGTGAAAAGGATAGTGTTGGGCATAACAGTAAAATATTGACAGCTATTAAAAGAAATGATCTTTGCATTACTACTGTTTTGGAAAATTGAATCCAAAAATAAAGTTTATTTTCAGATATTTTTTCTTAGCATATTTTATTATTTTTATTTCATTTTATTTAACTGTACAAAATTTTCAAAAGCTATAATTTTCCTAGTTCTAATATGAAATTAAAACCATGGCTGCTGTATGGCTTAATTACTACTATTTTTTGGGGTGTTTGGGGAGCGCTGATTGAATTACCAGAAAAGGCGGGATTTCCTGCGACATTGGGCTATGTGGTTTGGGCAATCACTATGATTATTCCTGCGACCATTGTTTTGAAGATAATAAACTGGAAGCTTGATGTTGATAAAAAAGCAATAATATTTGGCCTGTCTATTGGCATTTCGGGGGCAGTGGGACAGTTGCTGCTCTTCCAGGCTCTCCGGACTGGTCCTGCTTATCTTGTTTTTCCTTTTGTGTCTTTATCACCTTTAATCACTATTTTGTTATCGTTATGGCTGCTAAAAGAAAGGGCTTCAATGAAATCATGGCTGGGAATCATCATTGCATTGATTGCAATTCCTTTGCTATCTTACCAGCCGGCCGGAAATGGACAAAGATTTGGATTTATCTGGATAATACTGGCCTTGCTGGTCTTTTTACTGTGGGGCATTCAGGCATATTTTATAAAACTGGCTAACGCTCATATGACCGCCGAGAGTATATTTTTTTATATGATGGTTACAGGAATTGCCTTTATTCCCGGAGCAATTTTAATGACTGACTTATCACGTGAAATAAACTGGGGTATCAAAGGCCCTTATGCAGCGGCAGGGATACAGATATTAAACTCTATAGGAGCCTTATTCCTTGTTTATGCATTTCGATATGGAAAGGCAATCATTGTAAGTCCGCTTACAAACGCAGGTGCGCCCGTTATAACAATTATTTTATCTCTTTTGATCTATGGAGTTTTGCCTCATATAGTCATTTTGATCGGAATGGTGTTGGCCATAATTGCCATTTTTCTTTTAGCTGAATAGAAAGCTGAAGCGGTAATGGAATTCAAAAAAATCATAAAATTAAAATAATAAAAAGGTAATGAAAGACTGAATAAATAACTAAATTTGAAAAATAACGAAATGAAAATAATTTAAACATTTTATGAAAATTTATATGCCTGGCACAAGTAATATGGCCCGGGAAATCGTCAATCAACCCAAACTGTGGGCTGAAACTTATGCATCTCTTTTAGCCAAAAAAGAGAAACTAACAGACTTTTTAAAAAAAGCATTCGAGATCAATGATTTACAAATAATACTAACCGGAGCGGGAACTTCAGCCTTTATTGGGGAAATTCTCCTGCAATCATTTAACAGAAATACAGGCAAAATATCAAAAGCAATTGCAACTACAGATCTGGTAACTCATCCCGCTGATTTTTTTAAAAAGTCTGTTTCTGTCCTGATTATATCTTTTGCGCGATCGGGAGACAGCCCGGAAAGCCTTGCCACATTGGAATTAGCTGAGAAGTTAAGCAATGTTGTTTATCATTTGCTTATAACCTGCAACCCGGAAGGAAAAATGGCAAAAACCGGGTCCAATAGAAAAAACTCATTTGTTTTTTTATTGCCTGAAGAAACAAATGACCAGGCTTTGGCGATGACAAGTTCCTTTACTTCAATGACGCTGGCAGGACTGCTAATTTCAGACATAAAAAATATTGAGAAAAACGGCAAAAAAGTTGAAAAACTGATTGAATATGGAAATATCATTCTGGACAAGTATGCTGCAGAATTAAGTAAAGTAGCGGAACTAAACTTCAAAAGAGTGGTATTCCTTGGCTCCGGCGCACTGAAAGGAACAGCGAAAGAAGCTCATTTAAAACTCACTGAAGTTACAGATGGCCAGATTATCTGCCAGTATGAATCTTTCCTGGGTTTCCGTCACGGTCCCAGGGCTGTAATTGATGAGTCCACTCTTATTGTCTATTTATTTTCGAATGATTTCTACGTTCATAATTACGAGATTGACCTGGTAAATTCCATCGATCAAACTGAAAAATTCCTCTTTAGCATTGCCATCGGCCAATGTTTACAGGAATCGAGAAATCCGGAGAGCTTAACAATCAACCTGTGTACCGATGCCAAAAAGCTTCCAGATGAGTTCTTTTCTATTTGCAGCATACTTCCGGCTCAGATCCTTGGTTTTTTTAAATCCATCGCTTTGGGATTAACTCCCGACTCTCCATCAAAAAATGGAGGTATTCACAGGATAGTACAGGGCGTTACGATCTACCCTTATGACAAAAGCCAGAACGGTAAAAAATAATCTTTCACCATTTCTGCGTTTGTGGACAGTGCGGCATGCATGGTTACTAAAGTTGCGAGAGAATAATAAAACAAAAAGAATAGGACCATGGAAAAAAAATTCGATGTGATCGTGGTTGGAGAACTTAATGTTGATTTGATATTAAACCAGATTGATTCATTTCCTGAAATTGGGAAGGAAAAACTGGCAGATAATATGACTCTTACCTTAGGAAGTTCTTCCGCAATTTTTGCAAGCAATTTAAGTGCGTTGGGCATGCGGGTCTCTTTTATCGGAAAGATCGGGAATGATATTTTTGGGAGGTTTTGCAGAGAACAGCTTGAAACAAAGGGTGTCGATACCTCAATGCTGACGATAAGTGACGAGTTAAAAACAGGCGCAACTATTGTTCTCAATTTTGGTGAAGACAGAGCTATGGTCACTCACCAGGGCGCAATGAAGCATCTCGGATTAAGCGATATTACGAGTGATATGTTGAGCATGGCCAAACACCTCCATTTCTCATCTTATTTTTTGCAGCCGGGGTTTAAGGGTGACCTGGACAATTTATTTAGAATGGCAAAAGAAGCGGGGATGACCACGTCTTTCGATGCACAATGGGACCCGCAGGAAAAATGGGAATTAGATTATAAAAATATACTTCGTCATGTAGATGTTTTTCTTCCAAACGAAACAGAATTGTTGAAGCTAACAGGCAAAAAAACAATTGAAGCAGCTATTGATCTCATCAAAGACGCGGCAAAGATCATAGTCGTAAAATTGGGTAACAGGGGTTCTATTTCAGCTTATGAGGGAAAAACTTTATTCAAAGCGGCTTTCTTAAATGAGAGCGTCGTAGATGCGATTGGAGCGGGAGATAGTTTTAACGCCGGCTTTATATGGAAATTTATTCAGGATAAGTCGATAGAAACCTGCCAGTTATTTGGGAATTTAATTGGGGCGGTTTCTACTACTGCACCGGGCGGGACGGCCGCGTTCACCAATATAAAAGCTACAATGGAAATCGCTAAAGAAAAATTCGGCTATGAAGAATAACATGTCCATGCAAGTGAAGTTTAAAGAGCTTCAGCAGCAAAGACAGGCTTTACTTGCAACCAACTTTTATAATTTCGAAACGCTTAAGGGAGTATTACAAGCAGCCCGATCAGTAAAAAAACCCATCATACTTCAGCTCACCAAAAGCTCAATAGAATATATGGGGCTTACCGTTGCAAAGGAATTTGCAGAATCTATGTTGAACTTTTACGAAGTAGAAGGCTGGATACATCTTGATCATGGAGATTCATATGAGCTGGTAGCCAGTTGTCTTGATGCCGGTTTTACTTCTGTAATGATAGATGCAAGCGAAAAACCATTTGATGAAAATATACGGATTACACGAAACGTGGTAAAGCTGGCCGAAAAATATGGAGCCAGCGTAGAAGCCGAACTCGGTTATGTCGCCAAATTGGGTCAAAGCACAAAGACGATTGGTTTTACAGAGCCATCCGAAGCAAAGATTTTCGTGGAAGAAACCGGTGTCAATGCTCTTGCGGTAGCTATTGGATCTGCTCATGGCTTTTATAAAGAAGAACCCAAACTGGACCTGGAAAGACTTTCTAAGATCAGGAATGTAACAAATGCAGCCCTGGTATTACATGGAGCGTCGGGCATTCCGCATAATACATTAAGAGAAGCGATACAAAGAGGCATTTGCAAAATAAATCTTGCGACTGAGATCAAAAATATTTTCATGAAAA
>DATBFI010000447.1:0-6548 GCA_036558585.1 Chitinophagaceae bacterium | reverse complement strand
GTGGGAAGGAAAGTATAGTTTGCGTACGCGTTGCCCAGTGTTCTGTAAGTTACCTGTTTATCATGGCTAAATTGCGCATCGAATATGCCATTAGGATATAATGTATTTCCATTTATTTTACCGGTAGAGGGATCATAAAGGGGAGAAATGGGTAATTGTGCCACGAGTTGCCCCGGCGTGGAAAAGGCATTATCATTGGCGACTTTATCGAGCTGGGAGCGGTCAACAGAAATATTTATACCCAATGTTAATTTATCAGTAGCATTGTGCTCAAGATTTAACCTTCCCCCATACCTGTAAAACTTATTATTGATAACTATTGCTTCCTGCGTATTGTAAAATCCTGAAACAAAAAATTTTGTTTTGGCATCACCGCCGTAAGCAGACAGATCTACCTGATTCGTTTGAGCATTTTTATTGTATAAAAGATCCTGCCAGTCGGTGTTTACTTCCGGCTTTTTCCAGTCTGTTCCTAAAGAATATTCGTTTAAAACATTGTCCTCATACCAGGATTTAAAATCTGTAATTGCATCATCCAGGTTGTTGTAAACGGTTCCAAATGTCCCGAGTTGATTATTAAAATCGTAGGTTGCATCGCTTACGGCTGCGAGTTCTATTAAATCAACGTATTGTTTTGCATCTGAAAATTTACTTTTTCGCGCAGGATTACTATATCCTTTTGATAAATTAAGTTCTATTGTTGTCTTTTGATTATTTCTCCCTTTTTTAGTAGTAATTAAAACAACACCATTGGCAGCACGTGCTCCGTAAATGGCCGACGCAGATGCATCTTTCAATACTTCTATTGATTCAATATCATTTGGATTGATATCTGCGAGGGGATTTGTTGGATCATTGGTTATATCGGATAAACTGGCAGAAATAATGGGCAGACCATCTACTACATACAGGGGTTGACTACTTGCTGAAATAGACGAAGTACCTCTTATTCTTATCTTTATTGCCTGCCCTACTTTTCCGCTACCTGATTCAACCATAACACCCGGTGCCTTGCCTTGTATGGCAGATTCAAAACTGGGTGCCGGGAAATTCTCCACTTCTTTGGGAGATATTTTTGAAATTGACCCGGTTATGTTTCTTTTTACTGCTCGTCCATATCCTACCACGACAACTTCATTTAAACTTCTCTCAGCGGCAGACATTTTTATGGTCATGTTCTCCGTAATATTCAATTCCTGGTCGGCATAACCTACATAAGAAAACTCTAAACTTTTTGTGTCAGCAGGTACGGTTATGGTAAAAGAACCATCCGGTTTCGATAAAACAATATTTGTCTGGCCCTTGCCTTTAATTGATACACCAGATAAGGGTGTACCATCTTTTGAATCGGTAACTTTTCCACTAACGGTACGTGTTTGCTGGGCAAAAGAAATGCCCCACATTAGCAAGCACGCAAAAATTAAAACGCTGATTCTCATTTTGTGCATTTTTGGTTAACAAATAAATTACATGTGTTTTTCTCATGTGCCTGAGGGAAAGCGTTTAGAACGGTATGGTGCATTATAGAAAACCAAATAAGCCTTGATAACTTTACCACAAGACATCACATTATGACAAAGTGCTGTTTTATTTATCTACAAATTTTTACCGTTCATAATAAAATTGATACGGGTATTACAATTAATGCTTATTCCAAAAACGTCAATTATTACCAATTATAATTGAATATTTCAAACAATAACGGTATTTAAAGAGTCTCTCCGGGATGAACAATAGAACTATAAGTAGAGGATAATTTTGGCGTACAAAAGTATAAATATACTTTCAAAATTTTTAGAAAATTTGGTTACCCGGTTTTTGGGGTAAGTGTGCCGAAAAAGTTTTCAAGATCCTGGAACATATTTTTGAAAATGGGGATCAAATTGCCCAACATTTCGATAGACTTCGGTCCCCAGGGCTCGATAATGTTGTAAACTACAGATGTACGTATTGTTTCCGGTTTTATAATCTCCATTTGTGTGGCGTAAAATAAGATTATACTATATGTAACCGAATATAGTATCATATATAAAACAATGCCTGCGAGTTTGTTTAGCCAACCAAGCATTGCAAGCTCCATACCGGCCTGCAGTAAGCCCGCTACCCATCTTACCAAAATAATAACTACAATTACTACTCCCAGGAAAGAAATAAAAGGTAACCAACGGATACCAATATTTGTATTGTTATGCAGCCAGCCAGACACTACGACTGAAAATTTAATAGCGGCAGCAAGTCCTATAAAAATTGCCAAAAAGGAAAAAATTCCAACAATAAAACCGCGGCTGTAGCCCTTCCATAAAGCGAGTACAAGTAGAATAACAAAAATGATATCAATTATCATGCATAATAAATTTGAAATCGAATATTGAGATCCGAAAACAATATTATGATTCACCACTCAACAGAGCCCGGCTTCAAATTTGGTTTTGGATTTCAAAATCATTTGCTTAATAACTCTTTTGCTATTACTGATATTGTTTTGCCGTCAGCCTTTCCTGCTAATTGTTTTGCAGCAACACTCATTACTTTACCCATGTCTGCAGGAGATGAAGCACCTGTTTCGGTAATGATTTTTCTTAGTTCATCTTTTAATTCTGATTCGCTCATTTGTTTTGGTAAGAACTTTTCAATAAGAGTAATTTCTTCCTCCTCTTTTTGGGCGAGATCTGTACGGTTTTGCTGCTTATATATTTCAAGTGCATCTTTCCGTTGCTTTACCATTTTCTGCAACATTTTAAGTTCTGCATCAGCAGAGATTGAACCACCTGCACCTGGTTCAGCTTTAGCTTTAATAATTTCCGCTTTAATAGCACGGAGACCGCGCAAAGCGGCTTCATCCCTGGCCTTCATGGCATCTTTCATCTGCGCCATTACATTTTCTTCTAAATTCATAGGTTTTTTTTGTTTGAAATTTTCTTTGATAGTTATCAGAATTTAATGCTGCATCGCTTGTTCTTCTATTTATTTTCTTTCAATTGTGTTGCTCTGAATTTATTATAGAAGTCTTTTGCAAATTTTTTCATATCGTCAACCAGTTCCTCATGATGTGTTGCCCGATTATACGTATCGGCCATGGACATAAGGGTTTGATAAAAAAAATCTGCCATTTCATCAACCATCATGTCTTTGGTCCAAAGATCAATGCGAAGGGCGCTTTTATCAACTCCGTCCCAAACTGAAAGCATTACTGCTTTAGCCTTCTGCGCCTCTTCTACAGTAGTATTATCTGCCTGCCATCGTATCTGCTCCGGTATCTTATTCTTGTCTAAAAGAACGTCAATTCTGATTGTTGAACTTTGCATAATTTAAAAAATTAAAAAGTAATTTGTTTGACAGATATACAGGAAAATATTATGCCTGATTAGTTAATGCCTGCCAAAGGTTTGCCGCAGTTTCTTTTTGCTTATAAAATTGTGCCCGCTCTGCTGCGGCTTCGCTCATCTGGTTTCGAAGCGTTTCGTCCTTATATAAATGTATCAATTCATCACCAAGGGCTTCTTCACTGCGTTCATTCACAAGGATGGCGGCCTTATCACAATATTCGTGCATGCTTTCAGTATAAAACCCTATTACAGGTATACCGCATTGCACCGCAGCCGATACAGGCCAGAGGTCTCCGTCACTAAAAGGAATATGCAATAAAGCATATGCTGTTGCGATAATATCAGCAGTTTCTTTATTCTCAGCATCATTGATAAGTTTTACATCGTCCCGGTATTTGTACAGGCTTAATTTATTCTCAATTTGTGAAGAAAAACCTTCTTCTTTTGGAAGTAATAACAATTGCATGTTACTCTGCTGCCATTTTTTAAATTTTGAAAATGCCCTGAGTAATGCTGTAAACATTTTTTCGTTATCATCGGGTAATACTGCCACAAAATATTCCTTGTTCTCCGAGAACCTGCTTTTAATATACAGCTTATCATGCCATTCCATCGGTTTAAACAATTCATTTACTGTATATGGCAGTATAAAAATTTTTTGCTCTTCTGTTGCTGTGAATTCTTTCAATGAGTTCTTTACTGCTGTTGAATAAGTCAGGATTTTTTCTGCTTTTAAAGCGTATTTCGATAAATATTTTGAAGCATATTGCTTCCACAACAACATATCTTTATTTGCATGCAATATATCTGTATCGGGTATCAGCAATAACTGCGGAATGTTTGAATTGATACCTATCCCATAATTGCAAAGCGCTTTATCCAACCGGTATTTTTTAAAGATCTTTGCAAGCTTTGTATTATACCAACGGTTAAGAGAAAATTTTCCCGATGCAGGTATAATTATGTGTAACAAAACATTTTCACCCTGAAGTGGTTCTCTGAATCGAAGCAGTTGTTCATAATCTTTTACGGCATAACCATTTTCTTCCGCTGTATTATCAAGAAGAGTGGAAACATAAGCCCCATAATCATTTGACAGATCTTCGTTATGATGAATAACCGCTATACGCATAAGAAACCCCTATCCCCTAAAGGGAATATTATCGTTCATTTTTAAAAGTCAGGTAAGTAGTATTATGAGAATAAAAGAAACTGTACATGTTAGTGGACGCAGGTACATGAGTGCAAAACTGGAAAACCGGACACGCAAGCTGAAGACTGCAAAACTAATTCTGCTTTGCCATTTTTTCTGCATTTTCCGCTACCTGCAGGGCCTCTATAAATTCGTCTAATTCACCGTTCATTACGGATGGCAAATTATACGACGTTAAACCAATACGGTGATCTGTAACGCGTCCCTGGGGCCAGTTGTAAGTACGTATCTTGGCACTTCTGTCGCCTGTGCTCACCAACGTTTTTCTGTGACGTGCAATCTCTTCTTCCTGTTTACGCACCTGGTCTTCATACAATTTTGTACGCAGCATCGTCATAGCTTTTTCGCGATTGCCCAACTGGCTACGCTCGGTTTGACAAACTACAACGGTACCGGTAGGAATATGTGTAAGCATCACTTTTGTTTCCACCTTATTTACATTCTGCCCGCCTGCCCCGCCACTACGCGCCGTTTCCATTTTTACATCAGCAGGGTTTAATTCAAAATCTATTTCCTCTGCTTCAGGCATTACAGCAACTGTAGCAGCAGATGTATGCACACGGCCCTGCGTTTCTGTTTCAGGCACGCGCTGCACACGATGTACGCCACTTTCAAATTTCAATGTGCCATACACATCTTCACCCTGCACTTCAACAACCACTTCTTTGTATCCACCTACGGTACCCTCACTTTCACTAACGACAGAAGCTTTCCACCCTTTTTTTGCGCAATAACGCAGGTACATGTTGAGCAAGTCTCCCGCAAATAAACTCGCTTCATCTCCACCGGTACCAGCACGAATTTCAAGCACCGCGTTCTTATCATCCTGCGGATCTTTTGGTATCAGCAGTTTCGTAAGATATTTTTCAAGCGCCCCTTTTTTTTCTTCCAGTTCCGGTAATTCCATTTTGGCCAGTTCCCGCAGATCCTCATCACTACCATTCAATGCTTCTTTTGCAAATGTGTAATCACTGTTTAATTTTTTATACTCTTCATAGGGCTTTACAATTTTTTCCAAATCACGATACTCTTTACTATACTTACTAAACTCCTTCGGATTAGTAATGATCTCAGGGTTGGTTAATGCAACACCCACCTGCTCAAATCTTGCTTTTATTGCGTCTAACTGCTCAAACATTAACTATGATTAAAATTATTATAATGATTTTGTGATTTTTTTATGAGCCAAAACTTCGTTCTACTATAATCCTTCCCTTCGTCTCACACTTCCGCTGAAGGTAATTCGTTTAACAGTAAATAGTAGATGCCTCCCTGCCCGTCCGGTCAGGCGGGGTTCCCCGGCATGACAAGCTCAAGTATTTTAATAAGCTGAATTTTATTAATTCATTCTTCAGTCTTGTCAATGCTGACGCAGGAAGCATCTATCTTCCTTCACATTTGTTGCGTGAATGATTGATGTAAAGAACCTTCGAACAATCAAACTTTCAAACTTTTAGCGGCGCAAAATTAAGAGATTTAAATTGCTTTTGTCATCCCGGTTAACTTTACAATATGTCTTACAAAAAATTTAAAGCAGATCATATTTTCACCGGTGCCGAAATGCTCGACAGCAACACTGTATTAATAACAAACGAAGAAGGTATTGTAGAAGATCTCATAGTGCAAAACGATGCAGGCGAAGATGTGCAATATTTCAAAGGCATGCTAACGCCGGGGTTTATCAATTGTCACTGCCATTTGGAACTAAGCCATATGAAAGGTTTAATTCCGGAAAGAACAGGCCTCGTTGATTTTGTTTTTAAAGTAGTAACAGAAAGACATTTTGATGAAGAAGAAATCCTGCAGGCAATTACTAAGGCAGAGGATGAAATGCTTGCAAACGGTATTGTTGCCGCAGGAGATATTTGTAACAATACGCTAACGCTTTCTCAAAAATCAAAAAAACGATTGGCCTATTATAATTTTATTGAAGTAAGTGGCTGGTTACCACAAATCGCAGAACAACGTTTTAACAGGAGTATGATGTGTTACAACGCATTTGTGAATAA